>DASPMK010000383.1:0-4959 GCA_035627075.1 Azospirillaceae bacterium | reverse complement strand
CGAGGCGGTGGCCGAGGTCGAGCGCACCGAGTCGGGCAAGCTGACCCTGGTGCTGCGCAACGGCATGAAGGTGCCGGTGTCGCGCACCTTCACCTCGGCGGTGCGCGCCGCCGGCTGGCTGGAGCGCACCGGCCGCCGGGCCGCGGTTTAGCCCTTTTCGCTGACGCCGGCCTGGGCGAAGGTGGCCATGCCGGTGTGGCAGGCCAGCGCCGCCTTGAGGATCGGAATCGCCAGCGCCGCGCCCGATGCCTCGCCCAGCCGCATGTCGAAGTCGAACAACGGCCGCTTGGCCACAATGTCCAACAGGCGGGCGTGGCCCGGCTCCACCGAGCGGTGGGACACCAGGCAGTGGTCCAGCGCCGCAGGCTCGGCCTTGAACAGCACCGCCGCCGCCACCGTGCAGGCGAAGCCATCGAGCATCACCGGCGTGCGCGCCATGCGCGCGGCCAGGACCGCGCCGGTGATCGCCGCCAGCTCGTGCCCGCCCAGGCATTGCATGGCCTTGAACGGGTCCTGCCGAGCCTCGGGGTTGGCGGCAAGGCCCGCCTCGATGACGGCGATCTTGCGCGTCAGCCCCTCGTCATCGACGCCGGTGCCCCGACCGGCCCAATCCTTGGCCTTGCCGCCGAACAGGGCGCAGGCGACGGCCGCCGCCGAGGTGGAATTGGCGATGCCCATCTCGCCCAGGCACATGAGGTCAAGGCCGGTTTCCACCGCCATCATGCCGTAGGCCATGGCCTTGGCGCATTCCTCTTCGGTCAGCGCCGGCCCCAGCGTGAAGTCCTGGGTAGGCTTTTCCAGCGCCATCTCGTAGACCCGCAGCTCCGCTCCGGCGAAGTCCGACAGCTGATTGACCGCCGCCCCGCCCCGCACGAAGTTGGCGACCATCTGCGCCGTCACCGATGGCGGGAAAGCCGACACGCCCCGCTCGGCCACGCCGTGATTGCCGGCGAACACCGCGATGCGGGGACGCTGGAGCGAGGGCGGGTGCTTGCCCTGCCACGTCGCCAGCCACGCCACCACCTCCTCCAGCCGGCCGAGCGAGCCGGGCGGCTTGGTCAGCTGGTTTTGCCGCTCTACGGCAGCCTTGCCCGCCTCCAGGTCGGGGCCGGGGACTTCGCGCAGAATGGCGCGGATTTCATCGAACGAGGCAACAGGCTTGCTCATGGGAAGCATCCGAGGGAAAACCGAAAGGCGTCGAACCTTAGACACGAAGCCTGATAAAATCCAGGGTGTGTCCTGCCCTTGAGCAACATCAACCGTCCATGTTCACAAGCCTCACCGCCGCCATCGTCTTCCTGACCCGCCTGCCGTTGCGCCTGCCGGGCCGGCTTCCCGACGACATCCACGCCCGCGCCATGGGCTGGTACGCCGTGGTCGGTGCCGGCATCGGGCTTGCGGGCGGTATTGTCTTCTGGTTCGCCGGCGTGCTCGACCAGCCGCCGCTGGTGAGGGGCCTGTTGACCGTGACGGCACTGGCCTTCCTGACCGGCGCCCTGCACGAGGACGGTCTGGCCGACATCGCCGACGGCTTCGGCGGCGGTCGCGACAAGGCGCGAAAGCTGGAGATCATGCGCGACAGCCGGGTCGGTAGCTATGGTGTGCTGGCGATCGTGCTGTCCGTGGGTCTGCGCGCCGCCCTTCTGGCGCAATTGGAAGATCCAGGCGAGGTGATGGCCGCCCTGGTGGTGGCGGAGACACTGTCGCGCGCCGCTCTGCCGGCCCTTGCACACCGCTTGCCGCCGGCCCGCACCGACGGGCTGGGGCGCAGCCACGGCGCCACCACGGGCGGGGTGGTCCTGGCCTGCCTGATCACCGCCGCCGTCATCACCGTGTTTGCGGCGGGGGTCAACACCCTGGCGGTGCTGTCCCTGGCGATTTTGTTGACCGGCGGCATGGGGCTTCTGGCAACGCGGCAGGTGGGCGGCTATACCGGGGACGTGCTCGGCGCCACCCAGCAGGTGGTGGCGACCGGCATTCTGATCCTTCTGGTGGGAATGCAATGACCCTGGTGACCCGGTGGTGGCTGATCCGCCACGCCCCCGTGATCAACCCCGGCGGCAAGATCTACGGCCAGCGCGACGTGGAGGCCGACACCACCACCGATCCCCTGCCGTACCAGGGCTTGGCCGCCGGCCTGCCGGCGGACGCGGTATGGCTGTGTACCCACCTGCGCCGTACCCGCCAGACGGCCCAAGCGGTGTTCCGGGCACGCGGTGGCATCCCGCCCGAACTGATCATCGAGGAAGACCTCGTCGAGCAGAGCTTCGGCGACTGGCAGGGCATGGACCACGACGAGGTGCGGGCGACCCAGCCCAAGGAAGCCACCCTGTTCTGGCTGGCCCCGGCCACCGTGCGCCCGCCGGGCGGCGAGAGCTTCGCCGAGGTGGTGGCGCGGGTGTCGGACGCGATGCTGCGCCGGTCGGCCGAACACGCCGGCCACGATATCGTGGCGGTGATCCACGGCGGCTCGATCCGCGCGGCGCTGGCCTTGGCGCTGGGGCTTGATCCCGAAATGGCCTTGGGCTTCAAGGTGGATAATTGCTCGCTGACGCGGCTGGACCACATCGCCCTGGAAGGGCGGCCGGCGGCGTGGCGGATCGCCGGCGTGAACCTGCCGGGACCGGCGGCGACGATGGCGGGGTAGGTGGTGGAACGGCCCCGCCGCCGCCCCTGTTGTGGGAACGACACCCGTTCACGCATCAGGAGGACGCCATGGCCAAGGCCGCCGATCAAGCCGCCGAGAAGCTGTGGGACATGATCAAGGACTTCCGGGTCTGCATGCTCACCACTACCGACGAGGACGGCACGCTGCGCTCGCGTCCCATGGCCGGCTGGCAGGACGCCTTCGACGGCACGCTGTGGTTCATGACCCGCGCCTCCTCCCACAAGGTGGACGAGATCGCCGGGCACCACGAGGTCAATCTCGCCTATGCCGAACCGGATAAGGAGCATTACGTCTCCGTTTCCGGCTGGGGCGAGATCGTGCGCGACAAAGACAAAATCCATCAGCTTTGGCGCGAATACCTGACCACTTGGTTCCCCAAGGGGCTGGATGACCCCGATATCGCGCTGTTGAAGGTTCGCGTGGAGAAGGCCGAGTACTGGGATCAGCCCTCCTCGGCCATGGTCTATCTCTACGGCTACGCCAAGGCGAAGCTGACCGGGGAGAGGCCCACCGTGGGCGAGAACGAAAAGGTCAATTTCCGGCCACAAACCCGTTGACGTCTAATCGTTGATCCGGATCAAGGCGGCGGTGCGCTTTGACGGCGGAATGTGCTATTTCCTTTGGCACAAACCGCCGTCAGAAGCCACATAGCCGCCATGCACCGTTTCGCCAATCCCGCCCGCTTCCTGCGCATCGCCAACGCGGTCGCCCCGTGGAGCGCCGGCCTCACCGTCATCCTGCTGATCGCCGGAGTCTACCTGAGCCTGTTCGGCTCGCCGCCGGACTATCAACAGGGCGAGACGGTGCGGATCATGTACATCCATGTCCCGGCGGCGTGGATGAGCCTGTTCGTCTATTCCAACATGGCCATAGCGGCCGCCGTGGGACTGGTATGGAAGCACCCGCTGGCCGACCTGTTCGCCAAGGCCGCCGCTCCCATCGGCGCGGGGTTCACCGCGGTGTGCCTGATCACCGGCTCTTTGTGGGGCGCGCCGATGTGGGGGACGTGGTGGGTGTGGGACGCGCGGCTGACCAGCGTGCTGATCCTGTTCTTCCTCTATCTCGGCTACATGGCGCTGGTGAACGCCTTCGACGATCCGGAACGCGGCATGCGGTCGGGCAACATCCTGCTGCTGGTGGGGGCGGTGAACGTGCCCATCATCAAGTTTTCGGTCGACTGGTGGAATACCCTGCACCAGCCGTCGTCGGTGGTGAAGATGGGCGGCCCGGCCGTCGATCCGGCGATGCTGATACCTCTTTTGGTCATGGGCGCCGCCTTCACCACCTATTTCATCAGCGTGGCGCTGGTGCGCCTGAAGGCCGAGATCATCGGGCGCAAGATCCAGACGTTGCGGATGTCCGAAGCGCAGGGGTAGGGGTGCGGCAGGTAGCCGCAGGGCCGGGCGGAGCGGAATCTTGCCGCATTCCCCATCCAGAAAACCACCCGATGGGCAGGAACACTCAAGAATATCATGGCTGAATTCTTCGCAATGGGCGGATACGCCGCCTATATCTGGCCCGCCTGGGGCGTCGGCGCCCTGGTGCTGGCGGGATTACTGGTGGCCTCGCTGCGCTCGCTGAAATCGCGCGAGGCGACGCTGAAGGCTTTGGAGGAAAGCCGGCCGCGCCGTCGTCGGCGGCGTGACACGGTGTCGGCGACGAGCAATGCGGCCACGGAGGGTGGCGAGGGATGACACGGAAGAAACGGCGACTTTACATGCTGCTCCTGGCCATGCTGGGCCTGGGCACGGCAACCGCCCTGGTGCTGACGGCGTTCCGGGACAATCTGGTATTCTTCTACAGTCCGTCGGATCTGCAGACCCGGCCGGTGGCCGAGCGCAGCTTCCGCCTGGGCGGGCTGGTGGAGAACGGCAGCGTCAAGAAGCAGGACGACGGCATCACCACCGCCTTCATGGTCACCGATATGAAGTCGAGCGTGCCGGTGGTCTACAAGGGCCTGCTGCCCGACCTGTTCCGCGAGGGCCAGGGCGTGGTGGCCGAGGGCAAGCTGGGCACCGACGGCATCTTCGTCGCCCGCGAGGTGCTGGCCAAGCACGATGAGAATTACATGCCGCCGGAAGTGGCCGATGCGTTGGAGCGCGCCGGCACCGATCCGCAGCACGTCACCAAGTCGCTGAAGCAGTAAGGAGGGGAAACCCTTGATCCCCGAGCTTGGACACTACGCCCTGGTGCTGGCGCTGTTCGTCGCCATCATCCAGTCGGTTCTGCCCCTGGTGGGGGCTTCCCGTGGCAATTCCGCCTGGATGGACGTGGGCAAGCCGGCGGCGCTG
>DASPMK010000382.1:0-5936 GCA_035627075.1 Azospirillaceae bacterium | reverse complement strand
GGCCTGCACCACGAGGCCCTCGACGATCTGAAAGCTGTCGAGGTGGTCCTCGGCCTCTTCCGGCGACAGCGCGGCATAGAACCGCTCGGCCCACAGGCCGCGCCGCGCGCCGCGCGCCGTGCGCTCGATCGCCAGCATCTCGGCCGCGCGGTCGCGGTCGTCGGGCCAGGTGTGGACCCGCGCCAAGCCCAAACGCAGCATCTCCCCGGCGATCCACAGCCCGTCGTCGCGCGTTACTTGCGCCAGCACCCGGCCGTAGCGGTCCTCCCGCGCGCCGCGCAGCTTCACGCTCCGTCCCTCGACCAAGCCCGCCAGCGCGTCGCGCGCCGCCTCCGCCAGCGGCCACGGCTTTTCTCCCCGTACGCCCAGGCGCGGCGCCTCGATCCCCGCCAGCCGTACCCAGCGCCCATCGTCCAGCCGCAGCGTGTCGCCGTCGGCGACCTCGACCACTGTGAGGGGGGGCGTCGTGGCGGCCGTCAGCAGGGCCAGGGCCAGCAGGAGGAGGAATGCGCGCATGCCGCCGGCAGGGTAGGGCCAGGAGCCCCTTTCGGCCAGCGCATATGCCTTTTGGCTGAAGCGCGCCGTACGGCTTTGCAGGAGGCGTGCGGCCTCGTACACTCCGCCGCGCCTGACGCAGCCACGAGCCCCGCGATGCCCCGCAGCGAGCTGTTCCCGCCTATCGAGCCCCACCAGACCGGCTTTCTGAAGGTCGACGAGCTTCACACTCTGTATTGGGAGGAGAGCGGCAACCCCGCCGGCGTCCCGGTGGTGTTCCTGCACGGCGGCCCCGGTGCCGGCGCCGCCTCGGCCCATCGCCGTTTCTTCGACCCTCAGGCTTACCGCATCATCATTTTCGACCAGCGCGGTGCCGGCCGCTCCAGCCCCTTGGGCGAGCTGCGCAACAACACCGTCGAGCTGCTGATCGCCGATATGGAGCGGCTGCGCACCCTGTTCGGGGTGGAACGCTGGCACGTCTTCGGCGGTTCGTGGGGCTCGACCCTGGCATTGGCCTACGCCGGGACGCATCCCGAGCGTTGCCTGAGCCTGATGCTGCGCGGCATCTTCCTGATGCGCCGACGGGAGATCGACTGGTTTCTCAACGACATGCGCATCTTCCAGCCGGAAGCGTGGGAGGCGTTCGCCGGCCACCTGTCCTGGCACGAGCGCGACACTTTGCTGGAGTCCTACTGGCGCCGCCTGACCTCGCACGATACCCAGGTGCGCCAAGCGGCGGCGCGGGCGTGGAGCGTGTACGAGGGCTCGTGCTCGACCCTGCTGCCCAGCCCCGAGTTGGTGACCGCTTCGTCCGAGGACACCCACGCCCTGGGGCTGGCGCGGATCGAGGCCCACTATTTCCGCAACAACCTGTTCGAGCCCGAGGACAAGCTGCTGCGCGACGTTCACCGGCTGCGGCACATCCCGGCGGTGATCGTCCAGGGGCGCTATGATCTGGTGTGCCCGATCGCCACCGCCGACGAGTTGCACCGGGCATGGCCCGAGGCCGATTATGTGGTGGTGCCCGACGCCGGCCACTCCGCCATGGAGCTGGGCATCCGCGCGGCGCTGCTGGCGGCGACCGAGCGGTTCAAGGCGCTGCGGTGAGGGGGCCATGGACGCCGAACTGATCCGCGACCTGTTGACGTTGCGCGACCGCGACCAGGAAACCCGCACCCGCCTGCTGGCTGGAGGTCGGCTGTACGGCGGCTATGACGACGACATGCAGGCCGTGCATCGCGACAACGCGCGCCGGTTGGACGCGATTGTCCAGCAACACGGCTGGCCGGGCCTGTCGCTGGTGGGGCTGGAGGGCTGCCGGGCGGCATGGCTGATCGCCCAGCATTCGAACTGCACCCCCGACCTTCAGCGCAACTTCCTCGCGGCGATGACCCAAGCGGCGGAAGCCGGCGAGGTTCCCGCCCGGCAGGCCGCTTTTCTGACCGATCGCATCCGCTTCAACGAGGGCAAGCCGCAGGTCTACGGCACGGTGCTGGACTGGGGCGAGGACGGGGAACTTCGCTGCGACCTGGACGACCCGGCGGCCGTGGACGCAAGGAGGGCGGCGGTTGGGTTGCCGCCCTACCAAGACGATCTCCCGAAGCACCGGCAGGACGTGAACGCCGAAGGCGGGAGTGCTCCGGCGGACTTGGCGGACTACCGGCGCCAGCAAGAGGATTGGGCCAAGGCGGTGGGATGGCGGTAGGGGACTGCCCCCGCCCTGTCGTCAGGCCGGCGCCTGACGACAGAGGTGGGGGCGAGGCGGCCGTCAAGACGCTACCGTAGCGCCGGGTAGACTTGGCCGGTGCAAGGGTTCTTCATGTACAGAACCGAGCCGACGTAGAAGTATTCATAGGCGCAGCTCTGCCGCGTGGTGGACATCCCGGATTTATAGGTCGTATACGGCGTCCAGGCGAAGGATGGGCCGGCGGCGGCGATGGTTGAAGCGGCGACGACCGAACCGGCGATCAGCAAGCGAATCTTGGCGCGCATGGGGGCAGCTCTCTCTTTTCCGTGGGGGCGGCCTTCTGGGCCATCCAGAAGCGAGAACCTTCATAAGGCGCGGTGGCGTTTCGGTTCTGTGAAGTGGTTCACAAAATCATGGAAGTGTTCAAGCGCCGCCCGTATCACTCCTGCAACGCCTCCCCCACGCCCCCCTTGCCAGCGACCATCGGCCCGCGTATAAACCTCGGCTCTACCGGGCGGCGAGGCCATGGAAGGGCATGCCCAACCGCCTATCACGGTAACACCCCTGAATAAGGAGCCGAAAATGCCCAAGCTCAAGACGAAGAGCGGCGCCAAGAAGCGCTTTAAGGTCACCGGTAGCGGTAAGGTCAAGGCCCAGGCGGCGTTCAAGCGCCACTGCCTGGAGCACAAGTCTCCGAACATGAAGCGCAACGCCCGCGGCACCTTCGTGCTGTGCGACGCCGATGCGCGCATCATTCTCAAGAATTTCCTGCGCAACGCCTGATTCGGAGGCTTTGATCCATGGCTCGTGTTAAGCGGGGCGTCACCTCTCACGCCCGTCACAAGAAAATTCTGAAGCTCGCCAAGGGCTATCGCGGTCGTAATTCCAAGAACTACCGCATTGCCCTTGAGAAGGTCGAAAAGGCGCTTCGCTACGCCTACCGCGACCGCCGCAACAAGAAGCGCGATTTCCGCGGCCTGTGGATTCAGCGCATCAACGCCGGCGTGCGCGAGCATGGCCTGACCTACTCCCGCTTCATCAACGGCATCAAGCGCGCGGGCATCGAGATCGACCGTAAGGTCCTGGCCTCGATCGCGGCGCACGAGCCGGAGGCCTTCAAGGCCCTGGTCGATCAGGCCCAGGCCGCCCTCAAGGCCGCCTGATCCTCCTTACGGGACGGGTCACGGTCGAAAAGACAGGGGAGCCGGTCCGGGTGGGCCGGCTCCCCTTTTTTCATTTGGTCATATCGGGCGACAGCGATGCTTGACGATCTCAAAGCGGAACTCCTGGCGGCGGTGGGACAGGCCGCCGACCTTGCCGGGCTGGAAGAGGCCCGCGTCGCGGCTCTCGGCAAGAAGGGCCGCATCACCGCGCTGATGAAGAAAATGGGCGCCTTAAGCCCCGAGGAGCGCAAGGAGCGCGGGGCGGCGCTGAACGCGCTGAAGGACGAGATCGCCGCCGCCATCGACGCCCGCAAGACCGACCTCGCCGGCGCGGCGCTGACGGCGCGGCTGGAATCCGAGCGGGTGGACGTCACCTTGCCGGTGCGACCCGAGGCCCAAGGGCGCATTCACCCGATCAGCCAGACCATCGACGAGATCACCGCCATCTTCGCCGAGATGGGCTTCACCGTGGCGGAAGGGCCGGACGTGGAAGACGACTTCCACAACTTCACCGCGCTCAACTTCCCGCCCGGCCATCCGGCGCGCGACATGCACGACACCTTCTATCTGCCCGATTCGGCGGATGGGAAGCGGATGCTGCTGCGCACCCACACCTCGCCGGTGCAGGTCCGCACCATGCTGTCGGCCAAGCCGCCGATCCGCATCATAGCACCTGGGCGGACCTACCGCTCCGACTACGACATGACCCACACGCCGATGTTCCATCAGGTGGAGGGCCTCGTCATCGACGAGACCACGCACATGGGCCATCTCAAGGGCTGTCTGGTCGATTTCTGCCGCGCCTTCTTCGACGTGGACGACCTGCCGCTGCGGTTTCGTCCCAGCTTCTTTCCCTTCACCGAACCGTCGGCCGAGGTGGACATCGGCTGCTCGCGCAAGGGCGGCGAGCTGAAGCTGGGGAATTACGGCGACTGGCTGGAAATTCTCGGCTGCGGCATGGTCCATCCCAACGTGCTGGAAGCCTGCGGCATCGACTCGACCCGCTACCAGGGCTTCGCCTTCGGCATGGGCATCGAGCGCATCGCCATGCTGAAATACGGCATTCCCGACCTGCGCACCTTCTTCGAGGCGGACCTGCGCTGGCTGAAGCATTACGGCTTCGTGCCGCTCGACATCCCCTCGCCGGCCCTGGGCCTGACGCGATAAGGAGGCCTTGAGATGAAATTTCCCCTGTCCTGGCTCAAGGACCACCTGGATACCCAGGCGCCGGTCGAACAGATCACCGAAAAGCTGACGGCGCTCGGCCTGGAAGTGGAGGGCGTGGAGGACCGCGCCAAGGAACTGGCCGCCTTCAAGGTCGCCCATATCGTCTCGGCCGAAAAGCACCCCGACGCCGACAAGCTGCGGGTCTGTCAGGTCGATACCGGCACCCAGACGCTCCAGGTCGTCTGTGGCGCGCCCAACGCCCGCACCGGCCTCAAGGTGGTGTTCGCGCCCGTGGGTACCTATGTTCCCGGCTCCAACATCACCTTGAAAAAGGGAATGATTCGCGGCCAGGAATCCAACGGCATGCTGGTGTCCGAGCGCGAGCTGAACCTGTCGGACGAGCATAACGGCATCATCGAGCTTCCCGACGACGCGCCGGTCGGCGTGCCCTTCGCCACGGTGGTGGGTCTCGATGATCCGCTGATCGACATCGCGCTTACCCCTGATCGCGCCGACTGCGCCGGGGTGCGCGGCATCGCCCGTGACCTCGCCGCCGCCGGCCTCGGCAAGCTGCGCCACACGCCGCAGCCCCACACGCCGGTGCCCGGCACCTTCAAAAGCCCCATCGGCGTCCGCCTCGACTTCCCGGAAGAGGCCAAACCGGCCTGTCCGATGTTCATCGGCCGCTATATCAAGGGCGTCAAGAACGGCCCCAGCCCGCGCTGGCTTCAGGATAAGCTGAAGGCCATCGGCCTGCGGCCGATCTCGGTGCTGGTGGATATCACCAACTACTTCACCCACGACGCTTCCCGTCCGCTGCACGTCTTTGACGCCGACACCCTGGCCGGCGATATCACGGTCCGTCTGGCCAAGCCCGGTGAGACGCTGAAGGCGCTGAACGGCAAGGAATACACCTTCGACGACACCATGACCGTGGTGGCCGACGATAACGGTGCGGTGGGGCTGGGCGGCATCATCGGCGGCGAACCCACGGGTTGCACCGAAGGCACCGCCAACGTCTTCCTGGAAGCGGCGCTGTTCGATCCGGTGCGCACGGCCCAGACCGGCCGCAAGCTGGGCATCGATTCCGACGCCCGCTACCGCTTCGAACGCGGCGTCGATCCCGCCGCCGTCCTTAAGAACATCGAGCGGGCCACCCGCCTGATCCTGGAACTGTGCGGCGGCGAGCCGTCCGAGCCGGTGGTGGCGGGGGCCGAGCCGGCGTGGCAGCGCGCCATCATCCTGCGCGCGTCGCGCGTCCAGCATCTGGGCGGGGTGGACGTGCCGCTGGACGAGCAGGTGCGCATCCTGAAGGCCCTGGGCTGCACGGTCACCCCAGAGGACGCCGGCCATCTCAAGGTCGAGATTCCGAGCTGGCGCGCCGACATCCACGGCGAGGCCGATCTGGTGGAGGAGGTGCTGCG
>DASPMK010000381.1:0-17981 GCA_035627075.1 Azospirillaceae bacterium | reverse complement strand
AAAGGTCTCCCCCGCCCGCACGACATGAACGGCGACGGTCGATCCATCCTCCAGATGCCTGACCAGCCGCACCCGCCCCTGCTCCACCGCGTAGATGGCGATGGCGGTGTCCCCTTGGCGGAACAGCCCTTCACCCGCCGCCAAACGGCGTTGCCCCAGCTTGGCGGAATCGATCAGACCGGCCCACACACTCATCGGCACCTCCCTTATGATTGCAATCATATGTCGGTCACAAGGAGGGCACTACAGTTACCGCACCCTTAAGAAGCCCACGAAGGAAACCATTATGACGCACAAGACCCTTGCCGCCGCCCTGATCACCGCCATTCTCCTGACGACGGGCGGTGTCCAGGCGCAAGACATGATGGGGCATGGCACGCATCACGGCGGTATGCCGGCCGGCACCATCCCGACGTTGCCGGGCCAGGACGCCTTCGGCGCCATCCAGGAGATCGTGGGAATTCTGGAGGCCGATCCGGCCACCGACTGGTCCAAGGTCGATATCGAGGCATTGCGCCGCCACCTCATCGATATGAACGAGGTGACGCTGAACGCCGAAACCAAGCCGGAGCCGATCGACGGCGGAGTGCGGATCACCGTCACCGGCAACGGCCGCACGCTGGGAGCGATCCGGCGCATGGTCGCCGACCACGGCCACGAGGTAAACGGCCCCAAGGGCTGGACGGCGGCGACGGAAGCGATCCCCGATGGCGCCACCCTGACCGTAACCTCGGCCGATCCGGTGGAAGCCGTCAAAATCCGTGCGCTCGGCTTCATGGGCATCATGGTCCAGAGCGACCATCACCAAGCCCACCATCTCGCCATGGCCAAGGGCGAGTTCACGCACTGATTGTCAGCGCGACCAGCACCCGTTCCGATCAGTCGAACCAGGAACGCCACGCGTCCCAGCCCGCCACCATCTGGGCCAGGGCGGCGTATCCTCCGGCGTTGGGGTGGGTGCCATCGCCGGCCGCCGCCTCGCGCGTCCACGGCCGGTTCGCCGCCATCGTCGCAAACACCTCAAGGAACGGCACCCCCAGCGGGGCGCACAGCGCGTCCAGGTCGCGGGACAGGGCCGCCACCCGACGATCGATGTCCGGATCGTCGCCAACCGGCAGCGGCCCCACCATCAGCGTCGGCCGCCATGTCCGCGCTTCCGCCAAAATCGCCTCGGCGTTGGCCAGCGCGCGGGCGCGCGACACGCGGACGCCGTCGGCGTCGTCACCGGCCGTGCAGTCGTTGGTGCCGAAGGAGAAGACGAGGCGCCCATCGTACTCGGTCGGCAGCCGGGCCTCGGCCTCCCGCCGCCACCGCGCGCGGATATCGGCGCTGGTGTCGCGCCGAATCCCGAGGTTGTAGCAGATGACGTCGTCCCCCGCCTTGCGCGCCGCCGAGCACACCCGGCCCGGCCAACCAAGGCAATCGTCGTCGCCGACACCCGTTACGAAGCTGTCACCGACGAAGCAGATCCGCATGACGTCCGTATCACGCCTTCTTCGGCGTGGCCGGCATCAGGTTCTTGCCGGAGAGATTGAACTTGCCGACAGCGACGGCGAAATCGTCGGAGAACTGGCTGCCGGTGCGCACCACCGCCACACCCGCCGGAATCTCCTTCAGCGACGGATCGTCCAGCGCCATGCTGGTCATCAGCACCATTGGGACGTGCTGCGTCACCGACATGGCGTGCAGGCCGCGGATCAGGTCCAGACCCGACAATCCGTCCATCACCAAAGACGCCATCAGCATGTCCGGCGGCATGCGCACCGCCAGCGAAATCGACTCGATGGGATCATGCGCCGTGACCACACGGTAGCCGCAGGCCGACAACTCCGTCCCCACCTTCTTGGCCAGGACCTTGCCGGGAGTGACCAGCATCACCTCGACGTCCCGCACCTCGACGTCAGCCACGTCGAAGACGTAGCGCACGGGCAACGAACGGATGATCTGGTTGGTTTCGGCCAGTTGCGGCTGCTCGACGCGATCCACCAGTTGGGCGATGCGATCGGTGAAGGTCTGGAGATCGGCCACTTCCCGCTCGGTCAAGCGGGTCAAGCCGTTCATGTAATCTTCCATGCGGTGGGCGATCAGCGACACGCCCGGATAACCGAACGACGTCCCGGCGCCGCGAAAGCTATGCGCTTCAAGCGCCAACTGCCCGATGCCGTCGCCTTCCTTCAAACTGTCGTCCGCCACCGCGTTGAGAACACTGTTCATGCGGGCGAGGCGGTCGTGCGATTCATCGATGAATTCGACGCGCAGCCGATCTTCAAGCTCATCGGTCGAGAGGGTACGGGACATGGGACCACGCTTCCTGATACGACAATTGCAGGGGAGTTTACCCGCTCCTCCTCCAACATAAAGTCAAATTGTCGCTGAATACGCGCGTCCGATTGCCCCGCCCCCTTTACAGACGCTCGACGAGGTCGCGGAACCAGCCCAGCCGCGCCTGGGTCTGGGCGATGTCATGGTCGAGCCACGCGCACAGCAGCCCCGGCTCGGCGCCGTGATGGCGGCGCAGATCTTCCAGGCGGGCCAGTTCGGTTTCGTAGAGGGAAACGAGGTTGTCCACCTGCTCGATCTGGTCATCCCGCTCCAAAAGGTGCAGGAAGCGCAGCTTCAGCGCGATCACCAGCTTGTTGAGGTCATCGGACGACGGCGCGCGGACATTGGCCCGCATCAGCGTGGCAAACTCGCGCCGGCCGGTTTCGGTGACACCCAGCAGAGCGTTGTCTTCCATGCCGGTGCCGTCCAGCGCCTCGATCAGTCCTTCGTAGCGCAGCATCTCCAGCGAGGTGCCGAGCAGGTCGAGCGACGGGCCGGCGATTCGGCTGGTGAAGTGCCGCACCCCGGCGGCCAAGTCGGCATACCGCCGCGGCCCCGATTGCAGAATCGTGCCGAGCGCCACCAGGCGCACAGCCTCCTTCGGCATCAGCGAGTTGTCACGGTACATGGTACCCTCCGCCGCGTTTCCCGGCCGCCGCACCCGACACGGGTGCAGTCTTCCAAAGATATGCATCCGGACCAAGCCTGTCCAGCGACGAAACCGCGACGCGTTCGCAACCAAGCTTGGGGGAACGCCCGTTTCCCCCGCCTGTTGGCTTGGATACCAAGCTGTTTTCAGATTTCTGGAGGCCGTTGCCGTGATCCGCCGCCTCACCCCCGTGTTTGCCGCCGCCGCCCTTCTGGCCTTGCCGGTCCACGCTCAGCTTCCCGGCGAGGGCCATATCCCCGGCCAGGGTCGGCCGGCGATCACCCCCAACCAGCCGGGCGGCGCCGACACCAGCATGAGCCGCCAGCACGCCGCCCCGGAGGGCAACACCCTGGCCCGCCCGTCCAATCCCAATACCCAACCCCAGGGGCCGGTGATGCAGCCGCAGGTCAGCCCCGAGCAAAGCAACGCCGCCACCAACGCCATCACCACCATCGGTCCGGGCAGCATCGGCCAGCGCGGCGAAGTGCGCACCCAGCAGCCGCCGGGCGCCATCCTCACCGCCCCTGAGTTGGGCGTGCCTCAGCAAGGCGGAACCCTGCCGGCGCAACCAACCCGGCAACCCCTGTCGCCCACCGGCACGATGGGCGGCGGCGAAACCGGCGCCAACCAGATCAAGGCCGAAGACCTGAACGGCATGACCATCCACCTTCAAGATGGCAAGGACTTCGGCCGGGTGACAGGCGTGGTGGTGAACCTGGAGCGCGGCACCATCGACCAGCTTCAGTTTTCCGAAGGCGGAACGTTCGACCTGCAACCGGGCGAGCCGGTGTTCGCCGTACCGTGGCAGCAGGTGGGTTGGGTGGACCGGAACCAGGAGGCGATCCAACTCAACGTCGCCCGCGCGCAACTGGAGCCGGCGACGGCGGGCCAGACGCGGCAGCAGGCCAACCCGCCGGCCCAGCAGGGCTCCACACGCTAAACTAAAAGGGCGTCAAGGCGGCTTTAAGCCGCCTTGCGCAGTTCCAGCCGGCCCCAGACATCCAGCAAGGCATCGACCAGCTTGGCCATGTCGTCGTCGGAGTGGTACGGCGTCGGCGTGAAGCGCAGCCGCTCGGTGCCGCGCGGCACGGTGGGGTAGTTGATCGGCTGGACGTAGATGTCGTGTCGCTCCATCAACTCCTGGCTCGCCCGCTTGCACAGGTGGGCGTCGCCCACCATTACCGGCACGATGTGGCTCACCGACGGCAACACCGGCAGCCCGGCCTGGGTCAGCAGGCGCTTCAGCCTGGCGGCGCGCTCCTGGTGGCGATCGCGGATGTCGGGCGCGTTCTTGAGGATGCGGATCGATGCCGCCGCCGCCGCCGCCACCGGCGGGGTCACCGAGGTGGTGAAGATGAAACTGGCGGCGAACGAGCGCACGCAGTCCACCAGGGCCGACGAACCGACGATGTAGCCGCCCATCACGCCGATGGCCTTGCCCAGCGTGCCCTCAACGATGGTGATGCGGTCCATGCAGCCCTCACGCTCCGACACGCCGGCGCCCCGCGCTCCATACATGCCCACCGCGTGGACCTCGTCGATGTAGGTCATCGCGTTGTGCTTCTCGGCGACGTCGCAGATGTCGCTGATCGGCGCGATGTCGCCGTCCATCGAATAGACGGACTCGAAGGCCACCAGCTTGGGCGCCTCACGCGGGTACTCGGCCAGCAGCTTGTCGAGATGGGCGGCGTCGTTGTGCTTGAAGATGCGTTTGTCGCATTTGGAGTGCCGGATGCCCTCGATCATCGAGTTGTGATTGAGTTCGTCCGAGAAGATGACGCAGCCGGGCAGCAATGCCGGAACGGTCGACAGCGCCGCCTCGTTCGAGATGTAGCCCGACGTGAAGATCAGCGCCGCCTCCTTGCCGTAGAGGTCGGCCAACTCCCGCTCCAGCAGCACATGATGGTGGTTGGTGCCGGAGATGTTGCGGGTGCCGCCGGCCCCGGCCCCGCAGTTTTCCGCCGCTTCGATCATCGCCCGGACCACATCCGGGTGCTGGCCCATGCCAAGATAGTCGTTGGAGCACCAGACGGTGACTTCGCGCGGGTTGGCGTCCCCGTGATAGATCGCGCGGGGGAAGCGCCCGACCACCCGCTCCAGGTCGGCGAAGACCCGGTAGCGACCCTCCTTCTTCAGGTTGGCGATCTTGTCCCGGAAGAAAGCTTCATAGTCCATGTGGCGCGCCCCTATGCCCGGCCGATAGACCCCGGCCATCGGGTCGGGGTGAACCCATCCCAACGGCCGGGGGCATAATGTTGTTGCGTCCAAACATCGCGGATTCGTCGATTTCAATCAACTCCGCGATTCTTAAAGATTTTTCATGCAACCGGCGCGAGACCCTCGCGGGTGAGGATGTCCAAGGCCCCATCCAGCGCCCGGCCGAAACGGGCCAGCATCTCGTCGATCTCCGCCTCGTTGATGACCAACGGCGGCGAGAAGGCCACCGTATCGCCCATGGCCCGCTGGATCAGTCCCTGCTCCTGGGCGAGCGCCGCGATGCGCGCGCCGATGCCCAGCTTGGCCTCGTACGGTTCCCGCGTTGCCTTGTCGCGCACGATTTCCACCGCGCCGATCAGGCCGACGCCGCGCGCCTCGCCCACCAGCGGGTGATCCTTGAAACGGCGCAGCCCTTCCTGGAGCCGCGGAGCGACGGCGCGGACGTGGCCAACGATGTCGCGCTCCTCGTAGATCTTCAGCGTCTCCAGCGCCACCGCGGCCGACACCGGATGACCGGAATAGGTATAGCCGTGGCCGAAAATGCCGATCTTTTCGGATTCCGCCACACAGGCCTGATAGATCGGGTCCGACACCAGCGCCGCCGAAATCGGCAGGTAGGAGGACGACAGCGCCTTGGCGCAGGTCAGGATGTCGGGCTTGATGTTGAAGGTCTGGCTGCCCCAGTAATTTCCGGTACGCCCGAAGCCGCAGATCACCTCGTCGGCGATCATCAGCACGTCATACTTCTTCAGCACCGCCTGGATGCGCTCGAAATACGTGGTGGGCGGTACGATCACCCCGCCCGCCCCCATCACCGGCTCGGCGAAGAAGGCGGCCACGGTGTCCGGCCCTTCGGCCAGGATCAGCTTTTCCAGGTTGTCGGCCAACCGCCGGGCAAACGCCTCCTCGCTCTCGTCGGGCAGACCAAAGCGATAGTGGTGCGGACAGTCGGCATGCAGGATGCGCGCGATCGGCAGGTCGAAGTCGCGGTGGTTGTTGGGCAGGCCGGTCAGGCTGGCGGTGGCCACGGTGACGCCGTGATAGCCCTTGACCCGCCCGATGATCTTCTTCTTCTCCGGGCGGCCCAGCGCGTTGTTGTAGTACCAGACCAGCTTGATGACGGTGTCGTTGGCCTCGGAGCCCGAGTTGGCGAACAGCACCTTCGACATCGGCACAGGGGCCGTCTGGATCAGCTTTTCCGACAGGTCGATGCCCGGTTCGTGGCTCTTGTGGCCGAACAGGTGGTAGAAGGGCAGTTGCCTCATCTGCCGCACCGCCGCCTCGACGAGGCGCGGCTCGTCGAAGCCCAGCGCCGTCGACCACAGACCGGCCAGCCCCTCGATGTAGTCCCGGCCGGTATCGTCATAGACATACACACCCTTGCCCCGCTCGATGATCAGCGGGCCGGTCGTCTCATGGACCTTCAGGTTGGTGTAGGGGTGCAGAACGTTCGCCTTATCCCGGCTGGCCGCCGAGTTCCCGAGGGTGGCCATGGTTTGTTATCCGTCCCTGGATGCCGTCTTTGGTAAAATTACGCTGCCCGCATCCTAGCGGGGCACGTTGTCGCGGCCAAGAGGGGGCGTCACGGCCGCCG
Organism: Azospirillaceae bacterium; assembly: GCA_035627075.1. Taxonomy (GTDB): domain Bacteria; phylum Pseudomonadota; class Alphaproteobacteria; order Azospirillales; family Azospirillaceae; genus DASPMK01. Next base: position 11,199 of record DASPMK010000381.1, on the reverse strand, counting down.
CCCCATATCACCCATGCCGATTTTGCCGGCGCTACGCCACCGGGATCGGTTCGGCCGGCAGGATCAGGCGCAAGCAGGAGCCACCCGCCGAGCGAAGCTCCATCTCCGCCCCAAGCTGCCCGACCAGCGAGCGGATGATGGACATGCCCAGACAGCCCTTCTCCGCCACGCCCCCTTCCGGCAACCCCACTCCGTCGTCCTCGACGGCGAACACCTCGCGCCCCTCCTCCTCGGTGAAGGACACCACCACCCGCCCGCCGGATCGGCCGTTGAAAGCATGCTTGAGGGCATTGGAAACCGCTTCGTTGGCGATGAGCGCCAGCGGAACCATGCGGTCAAGCGGCAGCCGCATCGGCTGGCTGCGGACCTCCAGCGCGATTCCCCGCTCGATTGCGCCGAAGGAATCGCCCAGGCCGCCCACCAGGGTTTGGAGGAACAGCGGCACGTCGACCTCGGCCGCCTCGTTGCGCCGGTACAGGGTTTCATGCACCAGCCCCATCGAGCGCACGCGGTCGAGCGCCTGCATGAGGGCGGCCTGGGCCTTCTCATCGTTGATGGTCACCATCTGAAGCGACAGCAGGCTGGTGACAAGCTGGAGGTTATTCTTGACCCGATGGTGGACTTCTTGAAACAGCATGTCCTTGTCGGCCAGCGCGGTTTCCAGTTGGCGGGCCTTGTCGGCGAAACCGAGCAGCGCGTCCGCCTCGCGCCGGGCGCTGCGCGAAGCCAGCCCCGCCAGCACCAAAAGCACGCCCGAGGCGCCCAGCACCAAGGCGGCGGTGCGCTGCGTGCGCGCCCACCAGTCGCGGAAGACCGCCTCCACCTTGGTACCCACCACCACCACCAGCGACAGGTCGCTCAGGCGGCGGAAGGCGAACAGCTTCTCGATCCCATCGACGACGGAGACGCTCCGCCATGTGCCCGCCGCCGCCTGGGTCAGGGCCGAGGTGAAAAGCGGCGACTTCTCAGAGACGATGTCCACCTGCTCCTTGGATGGCAAAGGGGCCCGCGCCACCAGACTGCCGTCGATCTTGCGCAAAGCGAACACCGACTCGTCCGGCGCCTCCGTGATGGGTCGCAGTTGCCGGTAGAAATCGACGAAGGAGCGGGCCTTCACCGACGAGGCGATAACGCCGCGAAAACGCCCTTCGGCATCGGTGACGCGTCGGCTGAGCGTGAACAGGAAGTCGCCGGTGATCTTGCCCCACAGGAGCGGGCTGATGAACATTTCCTGGTCGCTGTCGCGCATCGCCGTGAAATACTCGCGGTCGACAACGTTGAGGGCAAACCCGCCCGGTTGCGTCGTGGCCAGCACCAGATCGGCGTTGGCGTCGAAAATCCAGAGGGAATGGGCCGACGGGTTATCCGCCATAATGGCGTTGAGCCGCCGCCAGTCGTCCGCGGAACCGCGAAGCGCGCCCAGGTCGCGGTTGCCGATCAGATCCGCCACGCGGGCGAGCTGGATGCGCCCGGTCTGGACCTGCGAGCGGGCGTGTTCCTCCATCAGCCGGGCGATCTGCTCCAGTTCCCGTTCGGCGTGAGCCTGGGTCGCCCGGTAGTCCACCCAGGCGATCGCCACCAGGGCCGCCATACCGCCCAGCCCCGTCACGACGACGATCAGAGACAAGAGCACCCGCGTTCGGGAAATTAGCGCCCTAAGCAAAATATTCGGGCTCCGAAAATTCGTGCACGCCGGTTCGTATACTTTAGTTGCAGGGTTGCGGTGCGTCGACTGGCGGATAGTCCTAACGACCGAACGATCACCCTGCCCGCCGTCCGCCCGCCGCCGCACTGGCGCGCCCGCCTCGGCCGGGCGTATGATGCTACCACTTGCGATGCTTCGCGAAAGGCACCTCCGCCATGGCTCTCAAGGACATCCTCGTCATCGTCGACGACGGCCCCTACGCGGCCGCCCGCGTCGATCTGGCCGTCTGGCTCGCCCAGCGGCATGACGCCCATCTGACCGGCCTCCATATCACCGCGCCGGTCACCCTTCCCGGCTACGTCGAGGTCGGGTTGCCGGAATCCGTGCGCACCCAGCAGCGCCGCTACGCCCTGGATCTCGTCGATCATGCCCACGCCCTGTTCGATGAGCGGGCGCGCCGCGCCGGATTGACCGACCGTTCCGAATGGCGGACCGCCGACGGCAATCCCACCGACGTCGCCGCCGTCCACGCCCGTTACGCCGATCTGGTGATCGTGGGTCAGGTCGATCCGCACCACGGGGCCGAGAATCCGGTGGTCCACCCCGAGGATCTGCTGTTCGACAGCGGACGGCCGGTGCTGGTGGTTCCCTTCGCCGGCACGTTCCCGACCGTGGGCAAGCGCGTGCTGATCGGCTGGAACGCCAGCCGCGAAGCCGCCCGCGCCATCGGCGACGCGCGGCCGATGCTGGAGACGGCGAAGAAGGTGACGGTGCTGGCGGTCAACCCGCGCCCCGGCGCCGCCGGCCTGGGCGACGAGCCCGGCGCCGACATCGCCCGTCACCTCGCCCGCCATGGCGTGACGGTAGAGGCCCGGCACATCCTCAACGAGGAGATCGACATCGGCTCAACCTTTCTCAACCAGGCCGCCGACCATGCCTGCGACCTCATCGTCATGGGCGCCTATGGCCGATCGCGCCTGCGCGACCTGGTGCTGGGCAGCCTGACCCGCTTCATCCTCAACCACATGACCGTCCCGGTCCTGTTGAGCCACTGAAGGCCGAAAAAGCCGGGGCTGGCGGCCAAACGTGTCTTGGCGAGCTTCCGAATTCCGTCAAGCTGGCCTAGAATTTCGCGCGGGCACTGCCCGCCCCGTATTTGTGTCTTCAGGTTTCCCGATGCCCGTCATCCCTCGTATCGCCGCGTTCCACGCCGACATGGCCCAATGGCGGCGGGACATCCACGCCCACCCCGAACTGGCGTTCGAAGAGTTCCGCACCTCCGACCTCGTCGCGGCCAAGCTGGCCGAGTTCGGTGTCGAGGTGTATCGCGGGCTGGCGGAAACCGGCGTGGTCGGCGTGCTGACGGGGCGGGGGATGTCCACCCGCGCCATCGGCCTGCGCGCCGACATGGATGCCCTGCCCATGCAGGAGGCCAACGGCTTCGCCCATGCTTCGCGCCATCCCGGCCGCATGCACGCCTGCGGCCACGACGGCCATACCGTGATGCTGCTGGGGGCGGCGCGTTATCTGGCCGAGACGCGCGACTTCGACGGCACCGTCCATCTCATCTTTCAGCCCGCCGAGGAGGGCAAGGGCGGCGGCCGGCGGATGGTCGAGGAGGGGCTGTTCGAGAAATTCCCCTGCGACCGGGTGTTCGGCATGCACAACTGGCCCGACCTGCCCGCCGGGGCCATCGGCGTGCTGTCCGGGGCGGTGATGGCGGCGGCCGACCAGTTCGACATCGAGATCGCCGGCCACGGCGCCCACGGCGCCATGCCGCACCACGGCACCGACCCGGTGGTGGTGGCCTGCCACGTCGTCACCGCGCTGCAAACGCTGGTCAGCCGCAACACCGACCCGCTCGACTCGGCGGTGGTCAGCGTCACCAAAATCCACGGCGGCACCGCCCACAACGTCATCCCGGCCGAGGTGACCATCTCCGGCACCATGCGCTCGTTCCGCCCGGAAACCCGCCGCCGGCTGGAGGAAGGGCTGGGCCGGGTGGCGGGCAACGTCGCCGCCGCCTTCGGCGCCACCGCGCGGCTGTTCTTCCGGCCGGGCTACCCGGCCACCGTCAATACCGGGCCGGAGGTGGACCTGTCGGTCCGCGCCGCGTCGCGCGTGGTGGATGAAGCCAACATCGTCCGCGACACCCCGCCCAGCATGGCCGCCGAGGACTTCGCCTACATGCTGCGGGAGCGCCCCGGCACCTACGTCTGGCTGGGCCAGGGCGCCGCCGATGGCTGTCCACTGCACAGCCCGCACTATGATTTCAACAACGACGTGCTGCCCATCGGCGCCAGCTACTGGGCCAGCCTCGTCGAGACCGCCCTGCCGCGTGCCGGTGGGGCCAATTGAGGATGTTGACCGGCATGCGCCTGACGATCATCGGCCTTTTCGCCGCCACGGCCCTGCTGGCGGCCGGTTGCGACACCCTGTCCCATTACGCGGCGGGCGAACCCCTGCCGGGCACCAAGGCGGCACTGTCGATCGACCGGGCCGACAGCATCGGCAACGCGACGTCGTGGCAGGGCGATCAAGCCGCCCGGCCCCAGCCGGGCCCGGTCACCGCCCGCACCGGCGAGGAGTGGAAGGCGCTGTGGCGCGATATCGGACGGGAGGCGCCGGGCGATCTGCCGCCCCGCGCCATGGCGCTGGCGGTCCTTCTCGGCGAGCGGCCCACCGGCGGCTATGCCGTGACGATCGAGGACTGGTCGATCCAGCCGGTGCCCGGCGTCGGCCGGGCGCTGGTGGTGACGTGGCGGGAGAAGGTGCCGCCCAAGGACGCCGTGGTGACCCAGGCGCTGACCCGGCCATGGGACATCCAGCTGGTCCGAGCCGTGGACGGCCCGGTCCATTTCGCCAAGGCGGAATGAGGGGTCAACCGCCGTTGCGCTGCTGGGCGATCGGCACCATGAACTGGGGTTCGATGTCCCAGGGGAAGAAGATCCAGGTGTCCTGGCTGACTTCGGTGATGTAGGTGTCGACCAGCGGCCGACCGGCCGGCTTGGCGTAGACGGTGGCAAAGTGCGCCTTGGGCAGCATCCGTCGCAAAATCTCGGCGGTCTTGCCGGTATCCACCAGATCATCGATGATCAGCCAGCCTTCGCCGTCGCCATCGATCCCCTTCAGCACCCGCGCCTCGCGCTGGTTCTGGTGGTCGTAGGTGGAGATGCAGACGGTGTCGAGCAGGCGGATTTCCAACTCGCGGGCGATGATCGCCGCCGGCACGAGGCCGCCGCGGGCCACCGCGATAATTCCCTTCCACGGACCTTTTTCGACCAGACGCCAAGCCAGCGCCTTGGCGTTGCGGTGCAACTCGTCCCAGGTAACGGGAAAATTCTTGCGGAACTTGGCGTCGTCGGACAAGGGTGCTCTCCAGTCAATCGGCAATGCCGTTGGGATAGCCGCTTATACCCGAAGGTCGCATATCGGGGCAATCAAAGCGGGGCGAACGCCTTCCCCCGCCTTGGGGTCTGCGGCCGGCATCATCCGCAAATGATTTTTACGACAGCTGGGAAAAGTCGCCATCACGGACATGGCCCGGCTGTCCGTTCGAGGAGTTCCACGATGCGCTCAAGCGTCTTTCTTCGTCGTGCCCTGGCGGCCCTGGCCTTGCTGCTTGGCACCCTGGTGCCGGTCACCGGCGCGCGGGCGGAGGTATGGCTCATCGCCTCACAAGACAATTTCCCTCCCTATAACTACACGCTGAAGGGCAAGCGCACCGGGCTCGATGCCGAAATCGTCGACACCGTGCTGAAACGCATCGGCGCCCTGCCTGTCCATCAAGCCGTGAACTGGCTGGAGGTGGTGGAGAGCCTGGAAAAGGACAAGATCGATCTGGCCTTCCAGTTCGTCGCCCGGCCGGACCGCTTCGAAAAATTCCATATGATCGGCCCGGTGCGCACGGGCGAAACCGTCTTGATGGCGCGAGCCGACAGCGACATCACCTTTGACACTCTGGAGGACCTGAAGGGCGTGCCGATCGGCTACATTCAGGGCTTCTCCTATACCCCGGAGTTCGACGCCGCCGAGTACCTGGAAAAAGTTCCGGCGTCCGGCGAGTTGTCCAACATCCGCCGCCTTGTGATGGGGCGGGTCGACCTGGTGATCGGCGACCTGCACACGCTCACATATTTCGCCGACCAGGAGGCCAAGCTCGCCAAAGTGAAGATCCTGCCCAAAACCCTGGGGCTGATTCCCCGGTATTTCGCGATACCGAAATCCCGTGCCGAAAAAGCCCGGCGTTTCCAGGCGGCCTTTGAGGAGATCAGGAGCGACGGCACGCTTGACGAGATCATCACCCGCTGGCGGACCAAACAGCCGTAGGGACGGACGGGAAGCCCCGATGGCGGCCGATCCGAAAAATCTGCCACCCCCTTCAGATTTCTATTGCCAACCTTTTCCCCGCGCCGTATAAGGCCCGCCTGCCGCGATGACAAACAGTCATCAACGCGCGAGGGAAGCGCCCGTAGCTCAGCTGGATAGAGCACCAGACTACGAATCTGGGGGTCAGGAGTTCGAATCTCTTCGGGCGCGCCATCCTCTCGCTGCCGACCCGGCAGCCAAATTCCGTATCAATCACCACTCTGGATGGCCGGCGTTTCGGCACGCGCGTTTTGACTCAACGCCGCCCCGGCCTATAGTCACGGAAATCGCCCACGCTTGTGGAAGGCGTCCCGTGATCAGGCTGTTCCTTGCCCTTTTGCTGGTATTCCCGCTTCCGGCGCTGGCCGCTTCGGCCTGCGTGCCGGTGGGCGGCTGGCGCGATCTTGCCGACGGCGCCCCGGTGGCCGCTGATACCCTGCTCGCCCGCGCCGCTCAGGCATCGGTGGTGCTGCTGGGGGAACGGCATGACAGCGCGGCGCACCACCGCTGGCAGCTCGATGTCATCCAGGCGTTGGCCGCCGGGGAGCATCCCATCGCGCTGGGGCTGGAAATGGTGCCGCGGCGCCACCAACCGGCGCTCGACCGCTGGGTGGCCGGCGAAACCGACGAACAAACCTTCCTCAAAGAGGTGGAGTGGCAAAAGGTCTGGCGGTTCGACCCCGACCTGTATCTCCCGATTCTGCGCTTCGCCCGCGACCGTCGTATCCCGCTGGTGGCGCTCAACGTCGATCAGGGACTGGTCCGCCGTGTGGGGACCGAGGGCTGGGCCGCCGTGCCCGCCGGTCAGCGCGAAGGGGTGGGCGACCCCGCCCCGGCGGCCCCGGCCTATCTCGACCGGCTGGCCGCCATTCACGCCCTGCACCGTCCCGGCGAGTCCGATACCGAGAGCGGCCGCGACGATCCCGGCTTCCGCCGCTTCGTCGAGGCCCAGCTTTTGTGGGACCGCGCCATGGCCGAGCGCATCGCCGAGGCGCGGCGCGAAACCGGCCGGCAGGTGATGGCGATCATGGGCGGTGGGCACCTGGAGGAGCGGCTGGGCGTGCCGTACCAGTTGGCGGACATCGGCATCAAGGATGCGCTGGTGCTGCTGCCCTGGGACACCGACCGCGACTGCGCCGACCTGAGCCCGTCGCTGGCCGACGCCGTGTACGCCGTGCCCCCCGAGCCCGAGCCGCGGCGCCCGCGCCTGGGGGTGGCTCTGGAACCGGATGCCGACGGCGCGCGGGTTGCCGGGGTGATGCCCGGCAGCGTGGCCGCCCGCGCCGGGCTTCAGACCGGCGATGTGGTGCTACGAGCCGGGGGACAGGCGGTGGCCGCCCCGGAGGACCTCATTCGCGTCGTCCGCGACCAGCCGGCCGAGGCCGCCTTGGCCCTGACCGTGCGCCGCGCCGCCGACACGGTGGAACTGACCGCCCGCTTCCCGGCGGACTGAGCAGCGAGTCACCCCATCCAATAGGGCTGGCGGTGGTAATGGTTGTGGAGTTGCTCCTCGTACGGGCGCTCCACCGGGGCGTCGGGGTCGAATATCGGGCTGTGTTCGATGCGGGCGCGGTCGACGTCGATGCGTACCAGGCTGTCTTCCCAGCGGATGTCGCGTACCCAGGCCGGCGCCACCAGCACTTGCCGGCCAGCGAGCCAGCCGCCGGTATTCACCGCCAGATAGCGCACGGTCCAGCCGGTGGCGTCGATCAGGAAGTCCTCGACCTCACCGATCTCGCCATTGTTGGCTTCCACGTTGTAGCCCGTGACCTCGCGCGCGCTGCGCAGGAAGATATCGCCCATCGCGTCGGCACCACCGCGGATTTTCTCCACGGTCTGGTTGACCGGAATCTCCCCGCGCTCCAGGTCCGGTGCTCCGAACCGCGTCGCCGCCACCACCACCTTGCCCGACGCCAGCCAGCCGCCGATGTTGACCGCAAAGAAATGCACGGTCCAATCGGTGTCGTCAAACAGGGCATCGCTGATCCGGCCGACGACACCATCGGTGGCGCACAAGTCCAGCCCCCGCAGCCGCGCCAGACTCCACAGCATCCGCCTCTCCCTTGCTTGGGCGCGCTTTACGTTTCGCCCGCCCCAACATCACGGAGGAAAGGAGGTTCCCTTTGGCTCAAAACGGCCAGAACAGGGGAATGAGGAAGCTGGCGGCGGCCCAGAACAACAGGTTCAGCGGTGCGCCGACCTTGACGAAGTCCAGGTATTTGTAGCCTCCGGCGCCGTAGACGAAGGTGTTGGTCTGATAGCCCACCGGGGTAGCGAAGCTGGCCGAGGCGCCGAACATCACGGCGACGATGAAGGGCCGGGGGTCCACCCCCATCTGTTGGGCCAGCCCGATGGCGATCGGCGTCAACAGAATGCCGACGGCGTTGTTGGACACCACCTCGGTCAGCAGCGACGCCAGGAAGTAGGTCGCCGACAGCATCACCCACGGCCCCATATGGCCGATATGCTGCACCACCCATCCGGCCAGGATCGCCACCGCCCCTGTCTTCTCCATGGCGGTGCCCAGCGCCAGCATGCCATAGATCAGGAACAAAATCGGCCATTCGATGGAGCGGTAGGCGTCGTCGCGGCTGAGGCAGCCGGTCAGGATCACCACCACCGCCGCCACCAGCGCCAGACCGGCGATGGGCATGATGTCGCCCGCCGACAGCACCACCACCGCCAACACCGCCACGATGGCGATCCACGCCTTGTCGCGCCGCATGGGGTTGTGTTCGGGCTGGGTGAGATTGATGAGGTCGCCCGATTCCACCAGCCGCTTCACCCCGTCCGCCGGCCCCTCCATCAGCAGGGTATCGCCGACCTCCAGCCGCACCTGCTCGAACTTGGTGCGCAGGTTCTCGCCCTGGCGGTGGACGGCGATGATGTAGACGCCATAGCGCCGGCGCAGGTTGAACTCGGCCAGCCGATGGCCGACGAAGCCGGAGCGGGGGCCGACGATGCCCTCCACCACCATGGTGGAGCGGGTGGCGACCTCCTGAAGCCCGTCCTGCTGCTCGAAGGCGATGCCGGCGCGCTCACGCAAATTCATCAGGCCGGCGACGGCCGCCTTGATCACCAGCCGGTCGCCCGCCTCCAGCCGCACGCGCTCCAACTCGCGCCGCAGCGAGTCGTCGCGGCGAATGACGTCGATGACCCTGGCGCCCTGGAGATTGGCCAACCGCGCCTCCGCCAGGGTGCGCCCCACCAGATGGGAGTCGGCCGGCACCGCCATCTCGGTCAGGAACTGGCGTTGCGGCTGGCCCGACAACAAGCCGGCCACGGTGTCGCGGTCGGGCAGCAGGCGGTAGCCTATGGTCCAGAGATAGGTTACGCCCAGGGCCGCCATCACCAAGCCGAAGCCGGTGATTTCGAACAGGCCGAACGCCGGTTGACCCAGCCGTTGCGCCACCCCGTCGACCAAAAGGTTGGTCGATGTGCCGATCAGCGTGCAGGTGCCGCCCAGGATGGCGGCATAGGACAGCGGAATCAGCATCTTCGATGGCGCCAGCTTCAGGTGGTGGCACAGGCGGATGGCCACCGGCGTCAGAATCACCACCACCGGCGTGTTGTTGATGAAGGCTGAAATCGCCACCGCGATCACCACCAGCCCCAGGAGCGCCAGCCGGGGCGTGCGGCCGATCAGCCGGGTGGCGGCGTCGCCCATGGCCTCGACGCAGCCCGTCCGCTCCAACGCGGCGCTCAATATGAACATGGCGCCCACCGTGGCCACGCCGCCGTTGGAAAAGACCTCCAGCACCTCGTTGGTGGACAGGATGCCGGTCGCCAGCAACACCGCCGCCACCGACAGGGCCACCATGTCCGCCGACAGCCACTCGCCGACGAAAACCACGAACACCGCCGCGAACAACGCCAAGACGATGATGAGCTGACCGCTCGCGGCGTCCATTGTGCCTCCCGCTCGAATGGCCCCCTTTGGGCCGGCGGGCGGGATATTGGCCCCGCGCGCGCCCGGCGGCAAGTCCGGGTGATGCCCCGGCCCGTCAGCCTATGGCAGCGGCGGCCATGATCTGCTAGAGACTGCATCGCCCGTTTCAGGAAGGTTAAACGTCCATGCGCCTGCTTCGCCTCGTCCCCGACGGCACCAACATCGATTTCGTGTCCAAGCGTTTCGTGGCCTTCGCGTTCACCGGCGCGCTGTTCGTGGCCACCATCCTGTCGCTGCTGACGCAGGGGCTGAACCTGGGCATCGACTTCCGCGGCGGCATCCTCATCGAGGTGCAGGCCCCCCAGTCCATCGACACCGGTGCGTTGCGCTCCCAGATCAGCGGCCTCAACCTCGGGGCGGTGGAACTCCAGCAGTTCGGCCAGCCCAACGACGCGCTGATCCGGCTTCAGCAGCAAGAGGGTGGTGAGGCCGCCAACCGCGCCGCCGTGCAGAAGGTGCGCGACAACCTGGGGACGGGTTATGAATACCGCCGCATCGAACTGGTCGGCCCCAAGGTCGGCGGCGAACTTTTGCGCGACGGGCTCATTGCCACGGCGCTGGCGATCCTGGGCATCACGCTCTACGTCGCCTTCCGCTTCGAGTGGCAATTCGGCATCGCCGCGCTGATCGCCACCTTCCACGACGTGGCGGTGACAGCGGGTTTGTTCTCAATCTTCCAATTGGAATTCGATCTGACCTCGGTGGCGGCGCTGCTGACGCTGGCCGGCTATTCCATCAACGACACGGTGGTGGTGTTCGACCGCATCCGCGAAACCCTTCGGCGCCACAAATCCGTGGACATGAAGTGGATCGTCAACGACAGCGTCAACGCCACCCTGTCGCGCACCATCCTGACCTCGGGCACCACCCTGGTCGCCATCCTGCCGTTCCTGCTGTTCGGCGGCCACGCTCTGTACACCTTCACCCTGGCGCTGACCTTCGGTATCCTGATGGGCACCTACTCCTCGATCTTCGTGGCGGGGTCGATCCTGCTGTACCTCAAGCCCCTTCGCGGCAAGCTGGCCAGCCCGTCGGGCACCAAGGAGGCCACCGCCGCCGGCGAGGGCCGCTGACGCCGGATCGGGCCCGTGACCTTTGGCACCAAGAGATGTGGTCAAGCGCCGCTGGTCGCCTTTCGTGCTTGGCGCGGCACCCACCCCTCGCGCATAATGCGGCCCGCAAGTCGGGTTCTCGTGGAGCGTGAGCAGCCATGATCGATCGTGATGGCGGGTGGCCG
>DASPMK010000380.1:0-13708 GCA_035627075.1 Azospirillaceae bacterium | reverse complement strand
CGGCGCCATGACCGCCACCACGATCGCCGCCATGGCCGGCGCGCCGGTGCGCGTGCCGCCCGCCTTGCGCGGCGGCATGATCATGGTGCTGGGCATCATGCTGGGGTCCAGCTTCGCCCCGGCCATCCTCGATCATCTCGGCGAATGGTCGGTTTCCCTGGCCGGGCTGGCGGTCTACATCGTCGCGGCGACCGTGATCGGCATCCTGTTCCTGCGCCGCGTCGCCCGGTACGATCCGGTAACCGCCTATTTCACCGCCACTCCGGGCGGCTTCAACGAAATGGTCCTGGCGGGCGGCGCCATGGGGGGCGACGACCGCACCATCGCCCTGGTCCACGCCCAGCGCGTTATGCTGGTGGTGCTGACCATTCCCTTCTGGTTCCAACTGCTGTCCGGCTACCACCCCGGCGACCGCGGCCCGCTGGGGCCGTCGCTGTTCAGCCTGTCGCCGCCCGATGTGGCGCTGCTGGCGGCCTGCGCGATCGGCGCCCCCATCGCCCAGCGGCTGCACGTGCCGGCGGCCTTCCTGCTCGGCCCCATGGTGTTGTCGGCGGCCATCCACCTCGCCGGTCTTACCGAGGGTCGGCCGCCCGGCGTGCTGGTGGCGGTGGCGCAGGTGGTGGTCGGGGCTTCCATCGGCGCCCGCTTCACCGGCGTCCCGTGGCACCGCATCGCCCGCACGGCGGTGGTGGCGGCAGGACTGACGGCACTGGTCCTGGGGGTGACCGTGCTCGCGGCGCTGGCGCTGCACGCCCTCACCGGCATCGGCATTCCGGCGCTGATCCTGGCCTATGCGCCCGGCGGTCTGGCCGAGATGAGCCTGATCGCCCTGGCGCTGCATGTGGATGTGGCATTTGTGGCCACCCACCACGCCGTGCGCATCCTGCTGATCATTCTCCTGGCGCCGCTGGCCTTCCGGCTGTGGCGGCGGCTTGGTTCCGGCCTGTCCGGATAGCCGGCTACTTCGCCGGCTTGCCCTTGGTCCACTCCACCTGGGCCTGGAACAGCGGGACGGTGGAGATGGCCATCTTGGCCGAGGCTTCCTGCACCTGCCGGCTGTAGATGACATAGACCAGGGTATCGTTGGCCCGATCATAGAGCCGGCGGATGGCGATCGACTTGAAGATCAGGCTCTTGCGTTCGGAGAACACCTCCTCGCCGTTCTTGTCGGCGTCGATGTCGCCGACGACGATCGGCCCGGTCTGACGGCAGGCGATGGAGGCGTTGGACGGGTCCTCGAACCAGTTGCCCTTGGACAGCCGGTCGATCACCGACCGGTCGAAATGGACGATATGGCAGGTCACCCCCTGCACCTTGGGATCGGCGATGGCCTCGACCACCAGCGAGTTTCCGGTCCAGTCGTTGGAGAAACTGCCGACCTCCTCCGCCACCGCCGGACTGGCGACACCCAGGGCGAGAACAAAACCGGCGATCAGACTGTTGAGACGACGGGATAGGCCGCGCATGGCGGGCAGGCTCCGATAGAGGTGGGTCCGCGCTTTTAGATCAGCGCTCGCGCGCCGGTGTCAAGATGGCCCCTTTGCAAGACCCGCGATGATGAACGTCCCCGTCCAGCCGATCACCCCCGATCCCCCCGTCACCGACCCGCCCGACATCACGCCGCGCAACCCGCCCGGCGCGCGTCCGCTATCGGCGATGACCACCCACGCCATCCGCGTGCCGGTGGTGCTGTCTTATTTCTTCCTGGCGCCGGGCCGCCACACCTTCGAGCGATTCCTGGACGCCCTGTTGGGCGGCGGAAAAGGCTAGGCCGGTTTGCCGACGGAACCGCCGGCACCGACTGTGGCATCCTTGAAGCTCACGCGCCCGGTCTAAGGAGGCGACAACGCCATGGTTTCCGGTTTCACCCTGTTCGTGCTGGCGGTGGCGGGTTTCGCGCTCGCCCTGATCCTGCTCGGCATCAAGACGGTCCCGCAGGGCTGGGAGTACACGGTGGAGCGATTCGGCCGCTACACCCGCACCCTGTCGCCGGGCCTGCACCTGATCGTGCCGCTGGTCGACGCCGTTGGCCACAAACTGAACATGATGGAGACGGTGCTCGACGTTCCCTCACAAGAGATCATCACCAAGGACAACGCCATGGTGACGGTGGACGGCGTCGTCTTCTTCCAGGTACTGGACGCGGCGCGGGCATCGTACGAGGTCAAGAACCTGGAGTTGGCGATCCTCAACCTGACCATGACCAACATCCGCACGGTCATGGGGTCGATGGACCTGGACGAACTCCTGTCCCAGCGCGACCGGATCAACGCCCAACTCCTGGCGGTGGTGGACGACGCCACCCAGCCCTGGGGCGTCAAGATCACCCGCATCGAAATCCGCGACATCCAGCCGCCGCGCGATCTGGTGGACAGCATGGCCCGTCAGATGAAGGCCGAACGCGACCGCCGCGCCGCCATCCTGGAGGCCGAAGGCTTGCGTCAGGCCGCCATTCTGAAGGCAGAGGGCGACAAACAGGGCGCCATCCTGCGCGCCGAGGGCGAGCGCGAGGCCGCCTTCCGCCGCGCCGAGGCGCGCGAGCGTCTGGCCGAGGCCGAGGCCAAGGCGACCCGGCAAGTTTCCGAAGCCATTGCCTCCGGCTCGATCCATGCCGTGAATTACTTCGTGGCGCAGCAGTACGTGGAGGCGCTGAAGGCGGTGGCGTCGGCACCCAACCAGAAGGTGCTGTTCCTGCCGCTGGAGGCGGCCGGCGTCATCGGCGCTATCGGCGGTATCGCCGAGATCGCGCGCGAAGCCATGGGCTCCGGCGGCGGCAAGCCCGCTCCCCGCCCCGCCGCCCCGCCGGCACCGCCCATCCCGCCGCCCCTGACCGAAACCGGCCCCGGCAACGGGCAGGCGGCCGACGGCCCCTGGGGCGAGCGGAGTTAGCCCGGCATGGAGAACATCGACTTCTGGCACTGGTGGGTGGCGGCGGCCCTGTTCGGCGCGCTCGAAATCTTCCTGCCCGGCGCCGTGTTCCTGTGGCTGGGGGTATCGGCCGGCGTGATGGGCCTGGTGCTGCTCGCCGTGCCGACCCTGCCGTGGCAGACCCAGGTTCTGGTCTTTTCCGTGCTGTCGGTCGGAGCGGTGGTGGGCTGGCGGCTGTGGGCGCGTGCCCACCCCGTGCCTTCCGATCACCCGACCCTCAACCGCCGGGGCGCCCAGTACGTGGGGCGGCTGCTGGTGCTGGAAAGCCCCATCGTCAATCACCGGGGCCGCGCCTTCGTCGACGATACCCTATGGCCCGTGCAAGGGGCCGAGGACCTGCCCGCCGGCGTCACCGTGCGCGTTGTGGGGACCGAGGGCACGGTCCTGCGGGTCGAACGGGGCTGACCGCTGGCCTTTTTTGCCGCTGCCGCGCTATCACATTGTCCGCGACGATCCCCCACGGCAAAGGGAAGCGGCAACGTGACACGGCATCTGGTGGTGGACATCTCGGGACACGGCTACGGCCACGCGGCGCAGACGGCCCCCGTGCTGCGCCGCCTCAAGGAGCGGCTGCCGGACCTGCGGGTGACGTTCCGCACGCGGGTTCCCGTCCGTTTCCTGGAGGAGGCGGTGGGCGCCGGCTTCGCCACCGCCGCGCCGCCGCCCGACGTTACCCTGCTGATGCACGGGCCGGTCGACGTGGACGTCGAGCCCAGCGCCGACGCCTACGCCCGGCTGCACGCCGACTGGCCGGCGGTGGTGGAGCGCGAGGCCCGGCGGCTGTCGGATCTGGCCCCCGACCTCCTGCTCGGCAACGTCGGCTATACCGGCCTCGCCGCGGCGGCGCGCGCCGGCATCCCGGCGGCGGCGTTCTGCTCGCTCAATTGGGCCGACATCTACCGGACTTACTGCGGCCACCGGCCCGAGGCGGCGGTCATCCACACCGATATCGTCGAGGCGTACCGCTCCGCCGCCGTCTTCCTCCAGCCGACGCCCCACCTGCCCATGGACGATCTGCCCAACCGGCGATCCATCGGCCCCGTCGCCCGCCGCGCCGCCGACCGGCGGGAGGCGTTGCGCCGGGCGGTGGGGGCCGGTTCGGGCGAGCGTCTCGTGCTGATGACCTTCGGCGGCATCCCCGGCAGTGGCGACCTGATCCGCCTGCCCGAGGTGGCGGGGGCGCGCTGGCTGGTCACCCCGGACCTGATGAACGGCATCGCCGGACGGGGCGACGTCGTCAGCACCGATGCGCTGGGCCTGTCGTTCCTGGACCTGATCGGCAATTCGGACCTGGTGGTCACCAAGCCCGGCTACGGCACCATTGTCGAAGCCGTGTGCAACGGCACGCCGGTTCTCATCACCGGGCGCCCCGACTGGCCCGAGACGCCCCGCTTCGTCGCCTGGGCCGAGGCGTGCGGCGTCGCCGCCGTGATCGATCGGGCGGCGGCTGAGGCGGGCGCGTTCGGGGAAGCCGTGGGCACCCTGCTCGACCGGCCCCCGCCGGCACCACCGCCGGCTTCGGGCGTGGACGAGGCGGCGGCCTGCCTCGCCGACCTGCTGGGCGGATGAAGGCGCTTCAGGTCCGGGTCGATCCGGGGTTCACGTCCGGCGGGCTGGACGGCGCCGGATCGGCTGGCGCCTCCTCCGGCCGCACCCGGCGGATGATGATGTCTCCCTCCGGCGTCATCTCGGGCGCCGAATAGGTCGGGATTTGCTTGACCATGCGCTCGATGCCGCGCAGCAGTTGTTGCAATCCCTGAAGCGCCTGCTCCTTGGGCGCGGGCTCGGCGGCCGGCGGCTCGCGCGGAGCCTCCTGGGCCACGGCGGCACCCGCCGTCAGCAACGGCAGGGCCACGGTCAGACAGGCGAAAAACGGGCGCACGGGCGGCACTCCCTCCCAGCGGCGAAGGCGCTTACTCCGCCCGGGAGGCCGCCCTCGCCATCAATCGATCAGTTCATCCAGAGTCTGGCGCACGACCTGGACGATGTCCACCGCGTGAAGGCTGAGATCGGTGTTCTTGCTGGCGGCGATGGCGTTCAGCTCGATGACGGTGGTCGGCGCGAAGTGCGCGATCTCCTGGACCACTTCGTCGGCCAGCACGGCGTCGCGCGATACGCCGGCGGCGGTCGCGGCGCGATCGCGCCAGGAATTGAGCGCCTCGGCGATGGCCGTCTCGATCTGTCGCGTCTCTTCCCGATGCTTGAGGTCGAGGAAGAGAATCAGCACCCGCCAGGCGCCCTCGGCATACGCCGTATCGATCCGCTGCACCTCCACGGTGCGCAGGAACGCGGCCATCCGTTCCTTTTCCTCCTCGCCGTTGGTATCGGGAATGACGAAAGTGCGGATCTCACTGTTCATGGCCCACCTCAGCGGTTGCACGGACCCGTCCTTGATACCAAGCCGGACAGCTTATGGCAAAGGCCGGGACGCCGCGGCGCCGTAAAAGATGTGGCGACGGCATCGGCAAAGCCGTTCACACACCGGACAGCCGCGCAACCGCCGCTGTCCGGCGGTTGGCACCCCCCTTTTCGTCTGGTAGCTTTCGGGTGGACAGGGGTGAGGACCAGCACTCTTAGGGGAGAGGCTTTTTATGGCTTCGGTCATGATCAAGGTTGCGCGTGAAGGGCAGATCTCGAAGGCCCATCGCAATGCCGACACAGGTCCCACCACCGGCGATTCCATCGTTTACGAGATCCTGAACGTTCCCGACGGGGTTTCGGTCGATGACATCGTCGCCGCGTTCAAGGGCTATAAGCCCGCCAACGACCAGTACGAGATCGAATTCGCCGATCTCAAGAAGTGACGGCCAGGACAGGGGGCCTTCGGGCTCCCTGCTCCAGCGCGGTGGTTGCATCCGGGGCCGGCGGCGCTACATTCCGCTCCTCCCTGACGCCGTTGCCTCCCGCCGCATGTCCAGCCTGCCCATCGATCCAGTCCTGCCCCTTCTGCTCCAGGCCCTTGTCCGGGGGCCGAACGCCGTGCTCCAGGCGCCGCCGGGGGCCGGCAAGACGACGCGAGTGCCGCTGGCGCTCTTGGACCAGCCGTGGCTGGCCGGGCGCAAGATCGTCATGCTGGAGCCCCGGCGTCTGGCCGCCCGCGCCTCGGCGCGGCGAATGGCGACGATGCTGGGCGAGGAGGTCGGACAGACGGTCGGTTACCGCGTGCGCCTGGACAGCCGGGTCGGGCCGAAGACCCGAATCGAGGTGGTGACCGACGGCGTGTTCCTGCGCCGCCTCCAACAGGACGCCGAACTGCCCGATGTCGGCGCGGTGCTGTTCGACGAATTCCACGAACGCGGCCTGGAAGGCGACCTCAGCCTCGCGCTGTGCCTGGAATCCCAGGGCGCGCTGCGCGACGACCTGCGGCTCCTCGCCATGTCGGCGACGCTGGACGGCGGCCCGGTCGCCCGACTGTTAGGCGGCGCCCCCCTCATCACCAGCGAAGGCCGCGCCTTTCCCGTGGAAACCCGCCATCTCGACGCCCCCGCCGGCCGCATCGAGGACGCGGTGGCGGCGGCCATCCGCCGGGCTCTGGCCGAGGAGCCGGGCAACGTCCTGGTGTTCCTGCCCGGTGTCGGCGAGATCCGCCGCACCGAAGCCATCCTGGCCGGCTCCCGCCTCGGCCCCGACATCGTACTCGCCCCGCTTTACGGCGACCTGACGGCCGATGCCCAGGACCGCGCCATCCAACCCAGCCCACCGGGCCGGCGCAAGGTGGTGCTGTCCACCGCCATCGCCGAAACCAGCCTGACGATCGAGGGGATCCGCATCGTCGTCGATTCCGGGCTGATGCGGGTGCCGCGTTTCGATCCCCGCTCGGGCATGACGCGGCTGGAAACCATCAAGGTTTCGCAGGCGTCGGCCGAGCAGCGCCGGGGCCGCGCCGGCCGCCTGGAGCCCGGCGTCTGCTACCGGCTGTGGCCCGAGCCGCAGCAGCGGGCGCTCGCCGCATTCAACACCCCGGAAATCCTGGAGGCCGACCTCGCGCCGCTGGCCCTGGAACTAGCCCAGTGGGGGGTGGGCGACCCGGCATCGCTGCCCTGGCTCGACTCGCCACCGGCGGCGGCCTACGCCCAGGCCCGCGATCTCCTGCGCCGGCTCGACGCGTTGGACGATGCCGGCGCCATCACCGCCCATGGCCGCCGCATGGCCGGTATCGGCGTGCATCCGCGTCTGGCCCACATGATGCTGAAGGGCAAGGAACTGAGGCTCGGCGGGCTGGCCTGCCTGATCGCCGCCTTGCTGGCGGAGCGCGACATCCTGCGCCCATCCGGCGGCTTCCGCGACGCCGACCTGCGCACCCGTGTCGATATCCTGCGCGGCGGCCGGGCCGGTCACGGCGCCCAGCAGGTCCAGCGCAGTGCCCGGCAGTGGCAGCGCCAGCTCGGGCTGAAGAAGGACGAGGGTGACGCGGCGGCCACCGGCCTTCTGGTGGCGCTGGCCTATCCCGACCGCATCGCCCGCCGCCGGCCGGCATCCAACGCCCAGTACCGGCTGTCCAACGGCCGTGGCGCCTTCTTCACCGACGCCGCCGAACCGCTGGCGGCCGAGGAGTGGCTGGCGGTGGCCGATCTCGACGGCGCCAAGCGCGAGGCGCGCATCTTCCTGGCCGCCCCCATTTCGCCGGCCGAACTGGAGGAAGCCTTCGCCGAGGACATCCGCGCCGTCGACGTCGTCGCCTGGGACGCGCGCGAGGAGACGGTCCAGGCGCGCCGGCAGCGGCGACTCGGCGAACTGGCGCTGGAGGACGCGGCCCTGCCCAAGCCCGACCCGGCCCAGGTAACCGCCGCCTTCGTCGAAGGCATCCGGGGCATGGGCATCGATTGCCTGCCGTGGACCGACGAAATACAGGGCTGGCGCCGGCGCGTCGCTTTTCTGCGCCGGGTGGAGGGAGAGGACTCCGGCTGGCCGGACGTCTCCGACACCGCCCTCCTCGCCACGCTGGAGGACTGGCTGGCCCCCTTCCTCAATGGCCTGTCCCGCCGCGCCCACCTCAAGCGGCTGGACCTGCCGGCGGCCCTGACCGGGATGCTGGAGTGGCCCAAGCGCAAGGCGCTGGACGAGCTGGCGCCGACCCACCTGAGCGTGCCGTCGGGCTCACGCGTCCGCGTCGATTACGATGGCGACGAGCCGGTCCTGGCAGTGCGGCTCCAGGAGATGTTCGGCGCCACCGGCACGCCCCGGATTGCCGGCGGGCGGGCGCCGGTGCTGCTGCACCTGCTGTCTCCGGCGCGCCGCCCGGTCCAGGTCACCCGCGACCTCGCCGGCTTCTGGGCCAATACCTACAAGGAGGTCAAGCGCGACCTCGCCGGCCAGTACCCCAAGCACTACTGGCCCGACAATCCGCTGGAAGCCGAACCCACCAGCCGCGCGAAACGCCGAGGCCGTTGAAGCCTCCGGAAGCGGGGCGCGAACCGGCCGCACTCTTTGGTCGCGAAGCAACCCTGGCCGCCTTGATACTCTCGTGATAAAATCCAGAGATTTTTCCCGCACCTGCGGATGAGCCTCATGGGAAAACAGACGGGCCGGCATGCGCGCCAGTGACGACAACAAGCTCCGCGGAGCGGTTCGCAAGACCTCGCGCACCGACCGGCTGCAGGCCGAGTTGGCCGCGGCGCATGAGGAACTGCGCCGAAGAATGGACGAAATCGAGGAGGCACGACGGCAGGTGGAGGAAACCCAGGCCAATCTGATCCAGGCGGAAAGGATGGCGGCGCTGGGCGGCCTCGTGGCGGGAGTGGCGCATGAAATCAACACGCCGGTCGGCATAACCTTGACCGCCGCCTCCCATCTGGCCGATCGCACCACCGCCATCCGCCGGCTGTTCGAGGACGGCCGCATCCGCAAGGCCGATTTCGAGGAGTTCATCGCCACCGCCACCGAGGCATCGACCCTTATTCTCGCCAACGCCAGCCGGGCGGCGGAGTTGATCCAGAGCTTCAAACAGGTGGCGGCCGACCAGACCTCGGCCGAACGCCGTGCCTTCGAACTCAAGCCCTTCATCCAGGAAGTGCTCTTGAGCCTGAGCCCCAAGGTCCGTCAGGCGGGTCACACCGTCACCGTCGACTGCCCCGACGGCATCCGGGTCGACGGGTTTCCCGGCGCCTTTTCGCAGGTGATCACCAACTTCGTGATGAACTCCCTGCAACACGCCTATCAGGACGGGCGGGCGGGCTATCTTTCGCTGTCGGTTCGCGAGTCGGCGCCGGGCCTCCTGGAGTTGCGCTACACCGACGACGGCTGCGGTATCACGCGAGAGAACCTGCCGCGCATTTTCGATCCGTTCTTCACTACGCGGCGCGGCACCGGCGGCACGGGGCTGGGCCTGCATATCGTGTCCAACATCGTCACCGACACGCTCAAAGGCGGCATCGAGGTGGAAACGACGGCCGGCGGGGGCACATCCTTCGTCGTCACCTTTCCCCGCGTGATCCAGGAAGGTTGAACATGAAGCCACGCGACGGGTGGAAGAGAGGGCCTCTCTTGGGATACAACACGGTATGCGCGATCTACCGACAGCCGCCCGTCCCCAGCCTGTCCGCCTCCCGCTCCGGAGGATGGCATGAGTGACGATTTCCTGTTTGCCGACGAGGAGGCGGACGAGCCGGTCGACGGGCACCAGGGGGCCGCCCAGGAAGACACCGCCGAGCCCTGGAAAATCCTCATCGTCGACGATGACGAGGGAATCATCGCCACCACCAAAATGGTGTTGCGCGGCTTCACCTACGCCGGGCACCGGGCCGAGTTCCTGTCGGCCACGTCGGCGGCCGAGGCGCGGGGCCTTTTGGGGCGGCATTCGGATGTCGCGGTCATCCTGCTCGACGTGGTGATGGAAACCGACGACGCCGGTCTGCGGCTGGTCAAGTACATCCGCAACGAGTTGGAGAACAAACGGGTCCGCATCATCCTGCGCACCGGTCAGCCCGGGCAGGCGCCCGAGCGCGAGGTCATTCTCAACTACGACATCAACGACTACAAGGCGAAGACCGAACTTACCGCCCAGAAGCTGTTCACCTCGATCGTCGCCTCCCTGCGCTCGTACCAGGACATCACGGCGATCGAGCGCAACCGCATCGGCCTGGAAAAGATCCTCAACGCCTCGTCCTCGCTGTTCGACAAGCGCTCGATGAACGAGTTCGTCGAAGGCGCCGTCATTCAGCTCGAATCGCTGCTGAAGAGCCGCGAGGGCTCCATCCTCTGCTCGGAGCTGAACGCCACCCCGGAGGAGGAGGGCCGGGACCTGACGGTCCTCGCCGGCACCGGCGCCTACGCCAACACGGCGGGCAAGCCTTTGCGGACATGCCTGACGCCGGATTTGTGCATGGAGATCGAACGGGCCGTGGTCGAACGCCGGAACGTGTACACATCCGAGATGTGCATCATGGTGTTCCGGTCGGCCAACCACGCCACCATCGTGTTCTTCCTGCGCCGCCCCACTCCCTTCAATGAGGACGAACGCAAGCTTCTGGAAGTGTTCTGCTCCAAGGTCGCCATCGGCTTCGACAACGTGAAGCTGCACGAAGACCTGACCGACCTGAACCGCTCCCTGGAGCGGCAGGTGGAGGAGCGCACGGCCGACCTCATGGCCGCCAGCGAGGCTGCCGAGGCGGCACGCACCGAGGCCGAGCGCGCCAACCAGGCCAAGTCGCTGTTTCTCGCCACCATGTCGCACGAAATCCGCACGCCGATGAACGGCGTGCAGGGCATGCTGGAACTGCTGGAACACACGCCGCTGAATTCCGAACAGCGCGAGCTGGTGATGGTGGTCCGCGACTCGGCGTCGTCGCTGCTCACCATCATCAACGATATCCTGGACTTCTCCAAGATCGAAGCCGGAAGGCTGGACCTGGAGCGGGTGCCGGTGGACATGGCCTCCACCATCGAAGGCGTGGCCGAGACGCTGGCGCCCAACGCCCGCAAAAAGGAACTGGAACTGGTCACCCTGGTCGATCCCGACCTGCCGCCGCTGCTGCTGGGCGATCCCGTGCGCATTCGGCAGGTGCTGTTCAACCTGACGGGCAACGCTGTCAAGTTCACCACCACGGGCCGCGTCACCATCCGCGCCGATCTCCAGCATCTGACGCAGGATGGCCGGGCCACCGTGCGCATCAGCGTCATCGATACCGGCATCGGGATTTCGCCGGAAGGCCAAGCCAGGCTGTTCCAGCCGTTCAGCCAGGCCGAGGGCTCGACCACGCGCCGCTTCGGCGGCACCGGGCTTGGCCTGTCGATCTGCCGCCGTCTGGCGGAACTGATGGGCGGCACGATCGGGGTCGAGAGCGAGTTGGGCCACGGTTCCACCTTCTGGTTCGCCTTTACCGTCGATACTGCCCCGCCGGATGCCCAGGCCGAAGGCGCCAGCACGGCACTGCCCGAGAACGCGCTGGCCGAAACCCGCCTGTTGCTGGTACTGCCCGACGCGACGGTTCGCGACAACCTGTCGCGCTTCCTCGTCCGCCAGGGGGCGGAGGTGGAAAGCGCCGGCGACGCCGCGGCCGCCGTGACCGCCGTCACCCGTGCCGGCGAAGCCGGTCGGCCATTCCACGTCGCCCTGACCGACGTGTCTGACGAAACGACGTTGCGCGAGTCGGCCGTCTTTCAGGGGCTTGGGCTCGTCGTACTGTCGGCCCAGGCCGTGGCCGATCGCCGCGCCGAGCGCACGGGCAGAGGTCTCACCGTGCCGCTTGCCTTGCCGTGGCGCCGCTCCAGCCTGATCCGCGCCTTCGGCGTGGCCGCCGGTCGCATCAGCCCGGAGCCCGAAGCGGCCGAGGAGCCGACGCACCCGGCGGCGGCCCCGATACCGCCGCCGTCGGTAGAGGACGCGCGCCGCCTTGGCCGCCTGATCCTGGTGGCCGAGGATCATCCGACCAACCAGCAGGTGATCCTGCGCCAACTGACCCTTCTGGGCTACGCCGTCGAAATCGCCGGGGACGGTGCCCAGGCGCTGGAACGCTGGCGGCTGGGCGGACACGCCATCCTGTTGACCGATTGCCAGATGCCGGAAATGGACGGCTTCGACCTCGCCCGCGCCATCCGCGACGCGGAGCAGGACACCGGCCATCACCTTCCCATCGTGGCCATCACGGCCAACGCGATGGAGGAGGAAACCGAGAAGTGCCGCGCCGCCGGGATGGACGACAAGCTGTCCAAGCCGGTCAACATGAACGGCCTGAAGACGGTGCTGGAACGCTGGCTGCCGCCGCTGGACGGCACGGTTCCCGCTCCATCGGTTGCCGCACCTGCGGTGTCGCCGGCCGGCGGTCCAGTGGACCTCGCGATGCTCACTGAACTGTTCGGCGATGATCCCGACACCATCCGCGTTCTCTTGGAGGAATTCCTGGCGACGACGCTGGAAACGTGGGACGAACTTCGGACGTCGCTGGATGCCCGCTTGGCCGACGACCTCCGCGCCGCCGCCCACCGCATGGCCGGCTCCGCCAAAACGGCGGGCGCGGTGGAGATCGCCGCCATCGGTTCAGCCATGGAACTGGCCGCGATCGCCAGGGATTGGCCGCGGATTGATCTCCTGGCCAACCAGATCGACGGCGCCGCCGGACGCCTGGGCGAGTTTGTGCGGACTTACTGATACCAAGTTCAGAAAGTTCTCCCTTCTAAACTTGGTATAGGGCCGCGACCGCGCCCCCGTGGGCGCGAAGCCAAGCGGCCGGATGGCCGTGCCCGGCGTTTGAGGGCAAAGGCGAGTCCCTTCAGGGGCTCGCCGGTATCAGTGGATCACGGCGCTCGGTGCCGTGACGGCGTGCTCTTTCAAAATGGCTTCGGAGGTGGCTGAAACCTCCGCCAGCACCACCTCATAGCCCCAGAGGTTGGCGATATGGCGCAGCACCGCCTTGGCGTCGCTCTCTTCCAGCATGATGCCGTTGTGGACCCGGTGCTGGAGCACCAGGCGCCGGTCGCCTTCCAGGTCCACGTCGACGATCTGGATGTCCGGCTCGATGTGGGCGAGGTCGTACTGCTTGGCCATCGCCTTGCGGATTGACCGATAGCCCCGTTCGTTGTGGATGTTCTGGATTAACAGGAACGGGTCCTCGGCATCGTTGTGGATGTCGATCAACCGCATCTTGCGGATCAGATGGGGCGACAGGAACTGCTGAACGAAGCTTTCGTCGCGGTAGTTCGCCCACGCCTCGCGCAGGGTGCCGGTCGGGTCCTGGTTGCCGGCGATATCGGGGAACCAGGCGCGGTCCTCATCGGTGGGTGTGGTGCAGATGCGCTTGATGTCCTCCATCATGCCGAACCCCAGGGCGTAGGGGTTGATGCCCGAAAAGCGCGGATCATCGAAGTCAGGCTGAAAGACCACGGAGGTGTGGGAGTGCAGGAACTCCAGCATCGCCCCATCGGTCAACAGACCTTTCTCGTGCAAACGGTTCATGATGGTGTAGTGGACCCAGGTGGCACAGCCCTCGTTCATCACCTTAGTCTGCTTTTGCGGATAGAAATACTGGGCGATATGGCGGACAATGCGCAGAATCTCCCGCTGCCACTGCTTCAGCCGTGGCGCCATTTTCTCCAGGAAATAGAGAAGGTTTTCCTCGGGCAGGCCCAGGAGCTTCTTGCGCTCCGACATCGGCGTGGACGGCAGGCCGACGCGCCCGTGGCCCTTGGGCACGGTGCGCCAGAGGTCGTTATAGATGCGTTCCCGGTACTCGCGGCGCTCCCGCTCGCGCCTCTCCTCGCCGCGCAGATCCAGCGCCCGCTTGCGGGGATAACGGTGGACACCGTGGCTCATCAACGCGTGCGCCGCGTCCAGCACCCGCTCCAC
>DASPMK010000379.1:0-3124 GCA_035627075.1 Azospirillaceae bacterium | reverse complement strand
GTCGTGGATCAGGCCGACGAAGACGTGAAAATCGGGCAGCTCGATCTCAGACACGGCCAGCCGGGCGGGGAAAGTCGAGCTGTCCTTGCGCCGCACCAGCACCTCGCGGCCAATGCCGATGACATGCTTGTGCCGCGTCTTCATGTAACGCTCGACGTGGCCTTGGTGCCCGGCGGCATCGGGACCCGGAATGATCAGCGTGATGTCCTGGCCCACCAGTTCCTCGGCGGCGGAGCCCAGCATCTTTTCGCCGGCCGGATTGACGCTCAGCACCTTGCCGCGAGTGTCGATAGTGACGATGGCGTCCACCGCCGTCTCGACGATGGCGCGGTTGCGCGCCTCGCTCTTGGCCAGCGCCGCCTTGCGCCGCTTCAGCTCCGTCAGGTCGGAGAGCAGCGCGTTGGACCCGACGAACCGTCCGTGCTCGTCGAACACGGACGAGGACTGGATGCGGGTGAACCGCTCGATCCCATCGACCCCCGTGAGCACCAGCTCATAGCTGCGGTGGCGGGTCTTGGCGCGGGCGGCCATCTGGGCTTCCAGCGCTTCAAGATAGGAGGGATGCACGAATTCGGTCGGATGGCGGCCCAGAACCTCGCCCCGCGACAGGCCCACCATATAGCAGAAAGCGTCGTTGGCCTCCACGATCACACCCTCGGGGCTCAACTGCATGAAGCCTTCCGACGTGGTTTCGATCATGTCGCGGTAGCGGCGTTCGGCCCGGCGCAGCGCGTCCTCGGTTTCGCGCACCGCCGACAGGTCGCGGAAGAAAACGGTGGCCACCCGCCGCCGGCCCAGCGTCAAAATACCGCCGGAGCGCGCCTCGACCACCAGCTCGGAACCGTCGGGCCGCTCGACGGCCACATCGGAGAAACGGGTACCCGGATTGCGGGTGATCTGGAAGAACAGCTCCTTGTGCTGCTCGTCCTCGTCCTCGGGCAGGAGCGACCACACCGGCCGCCCTTTCAGCTGCTCGACCGGATGGCGCAAGAGATCGGCGGCGGCCTTGTTGGCGTCGATGATCACGCCAGTATCGGCATCGGCAACGAACACGGCGTCGATTGTCGATTCAAACAGGGCCGCCAGAATGCTTTCGCTTTCGGCCCGACGGGTTTCGGCCTCGCGCGACGATGTCAGGTCCTCGACCATCAGCACCAGGGCCGTGGCGGCATGGTCCTGGTCGTGGACCGCCGATGCCTGGATGCGGACCGCCGCCGCGGTCCCGTCCTTGCGCACCAACCGCCGCTCTGACGGCACCGACGACGCTTCGCCGTGGGCGACATGGTTGAGGTCGGCGGCCTCCGACGGCCAGTCGTCGGGATGGATCAGCCGGGCCACGGGCAGGCCGATCAGTTCGTCGGCCGGATAGCCGACGATGGCGGCCAAAGCCGGGTTGACGGCGATGACCCGGCTGGCAAGATCGACCACGGCGATGCCCAGCGTCGAGATCTCGAAGACCCGGTGCAGCAACGCGAAGCTTTGATCGTCCGGGAGCCGCCATGTCCCGATACGCTCGCCGAGGCTGGTGGTGCTGGACATCGACTGGATACGCCCCAAGCCGCAAACCTGACGCAACGGGTTCAGCGAGCCTGAAGCCCGCGCGAATCCGAACGCACTTTAGATGCAATACCACATACCATTGAAGAAAAGGTAACCCAACAGGCAGATCACCGGGGCTTTTCCGCCTTTCGCACAATGGTCAGCAAGGCGTCCAACGTTCCTTCATCGAGCGTGCGGATGGTGCGGGCCAGTCGATTCGCCAGTTCCGTGGCCTTGGCCGACAGACCCGACGTGTCCACCGCCACGCGCGGATCGGACACCAGGGCCAGGTGCTCCAGCTCTTCCGCCTCGTCCCAGATGATGCCGAAGTAATTGCAGATCTGCCGGATCAGCATGGCCGACGGCACGCCGCGCCGGCCATGCTCCAGGGCCGAGAGATAGGCCGCCGAGATGTGAAGCTCGGTGGCCATGTCCTTGAGCTGAACCCCGCGCGCCGCCCTCAGCGCGCGGACCCGCTCGCCAAACGGGGTCATGCCCGGCACTCCTGATGGTCTGGGGTTGCGCCGGGCGTTCTCTAGCAGGTTTACCGGCCTCTTTCGACCCCATCGCGCCGCCGCTTCAACAGAACATACAGCGCCCCGTCCCCGCCATGCATGGACTGGGCACGGTGCATGGCCAGCACCATGGAGCGCAACGGCGCCTCGTTCAGCCAGCGCGGCACCATGCGGTGGAGCACGCCGCCGCCCTCCTTGTAGGTCCCCTTGCCGGTGATCACCAGAACGCACCGCCGTTGTTCGCGCCAGCTACGGTGGATGAAGGCGTTCAGCGCCGCGTGCGCCTCGCTCTGCACCATGCCGTGCAGGTCGATGCGGCCCTGGATGTCCATCTGCCCGCGCCGCAGGCGTTCGTCGGTGCGGCGATCGAGCGCAGCCGCCATCCCCCCGGGTTCCAAAGGCGGCAGCGGCGCCCGCGCCGCCGGGCGTTGGGCGGGCGGCGGGCCGGATGCCCCGCTCGGGACCCCGTTCGGGACTCCGGAGGCCGGCTCCGCCGTCACGGGCGGCGGGGATGGAGCGGGAGGTGCGGCGGCGGACTTGCGGCCGGGCAGCGGCTCGACGTCACGCATCACCGTCCGCCACAGGCTGCTTTCCTCGGGCGTGACCGTCCGTCGTCGGCGCGAGAACAGACGGATCACGGCAAACCGTCGGAAGCGAAGCCGTCCACCAGGATAATGTGCAGGCGGCGCGGGCCGTGGGCGCCCAATTGGATCTGCTGTTCGATGTCGCCGGTGCGCGACGGCCCGGTGACGAACAGCACCGTGCGGGGCAGGCCGGATTCCGCCGTGCGGGCGCGCAGGCGGTCCCAGGCGTCCTCATAGCTGCCGACCACCCGCTCGGTGGGCAGTACCACGATATGGGTGTCCGGCATCAGGTTGAGAGTGGAGGGATGCTCCGGGCCCGAGGTCAGCATCAGCGTCCCGGTTTCGGCGATGCCGGCCACCGCCCCGGTGACGCTGGACAGGTCGTGGTCGCGGGCGCGGCCCCGGCTGATCGACAGGGTGGGGCGCTTGTCCCACGGCACCCCGCCCAAGAGCGCGTCGGGCGCCAGCCGCACCTCGGCCGGCAGG
>DASPMK010000378.1:0-3399 GCA_035627075.1 Azospirillaceae bacterium | reverse complement strand
TGCCCTCGATCCGCGCTTGCGCGTCCATACTCCCCGGTACGGTGCCAAGGCCCATGGCGGCGAGGATACCGCCGACATCCACCGCTTGGGACAGGTCGGCGGTGGCATACTGGACCTGAACGCCGCCCGCCACGGTGAGGCGCGGCGCCAAGCGGTAGGCGACGACCGGGTTGACGTTCACGGTCAGCAGTTCAGAATGAATGCCGTGATAACGGCCGATCCAGTTGTCGTCATACTCGGTCACCAACCCCCACGGCGAGGTGACGGCAAGGCCAAAGCGCAGATCCGGCGACGCCGCCCATACGCCGTAGCCCGCCGGAACCAGCGCATCCTCGGCCGCGTCGCCGGTGCTGGAAGGACCGCTGATCGTCGATCCGCCCAACGCGGCGGCGCGGGCGGCGCGTCCGTCGTGGAGCTTTGACTGTGGCGCGATGAAGGTAGCCGATGCCGATACCTCGCTGCCCGGCAAAAGCCCGATGACCGCCGGATTGAAGAATATGCCACTGGCATCGTCCGTGGCGCCGGCGGTGCCGCCGGCGAATGCCGTGCCCAGGCCCGACGCGCTCTGGTCCCTTAGCGCGAAGCCGGCCGCCCAGGAAGAGGACGCGGCAAGCAGCGCGCCAATGGCCGCACAGGCCGGCAGCGACACCTTATGGAAAGTACCATTCATGCGTTTCACTCCCAGATCGTTCGTTATTTTCTCCGCCGCGGCGGGAGACCACTTTGGGCCGCGCCATTTCTGGTGTTGGCGTTGATCGGCGGCGGGGTACCACTTCCTCACAGTATGAAGCCTGACCTATGCGTCAACCAATTATTGAATGTGGAAACAAATTTTCGCGTTGCGGCGTGATCTAAATGCCGCGATGGACATTTCATGATCCAATAGGATATTATCATGCCGTATACGTCAAGCCGTCTCTAAATCGGGAAGCCCGGAGGTTCCATGACCATCGCCGAAATCGAACAGACGATGCGCGCCCGCGCTCCGCAGTTCCGCCCGCTCAACGCGCGGGTCCGTTTCGTGTTCGACCGGGAGGGCAGCCTGCTCCTGGATGCCACGCGGACACCCGTGTCGCTGTCGCACGAGGATGGAGAGGTGGCCTGCACCATCCGCATCTCGTTGGAAAACATGGGAAAATTGTTGACCGGAAAGCTTGACCCGATGCTCGCCTTCACGCTCGGCAAGCTGAAGGTGGACGGCTCCAAGGGAATCGCCATGAAGCTCGGCGGCCTGTTGGACGGCTGAGGCCGGGAAGGTCAGCGCAGGTGGATGGCGGCGACCGAGGTTCGCTTTGGCGTCCACGCCGCGCCATCGGGCTCGAACGCGCCCGACCAGCGGGGCGACAGGCGGAAGAGGTCGCCAAAACCGATGGCGCTTTCAACGCCGCCCAGGATCAGCGCGCCGTGATCGTCCAGTCGCCGTCGGATGTTCGACAGCGCGCGGGCCTTGGCCTCGTCATCGAAATAGATGAGGACATGCCGACACAGCACGATGTCATGGCTGCCGAGATCCGGTTGATCCTCCAGCAGGTTGGCCTGGACGAAACGCACCCCCTGCCGCAGGGATTCACGCACCCGCCACAGATTGCCGTCGCGCGTGAACCAGCGGTCGAGGTGCGATGGCCCCAGGCCGCGACGGACTTCGAAATCGGTATATTCGCCCGACTCGGCGCGGGCGATGGCGAAGGTGGAAAAATCCGTGCCGACGATGTCGACCTGCCATCCGGCCAGCAGCCCCGAAAGCTCGCCCCGGATGAGCATGGCCAGCGACCAGACCTCCTGACCGGTGGCGCAGGCCGCCGACCACAAACGCAGCCGCCGTCGGCCAGCGTTGTGCCGCACGACCGCTGGCAGAATCTCCTTGCGCAGGAGGTCGAAGTGGTTGGTCCCGCGGAAGAAGCTGGTTTCGTGAATGGCCGCCTCTTCCGCGATGGTCCGGGCGACCGCCGGATCGACGGTGGCAAGGTCGGCCAAGGCGACGAGGGGAAGATTGCGAACCTTGGCGAGCGGCATCAGGCGGGCTTCGAGATGGTAAGCCTGCCCCGGCCGAAGAACCATGCCGGAATGCGCCTTCAGGACGGACGCGAAACGCTGGAACGTGGCGTTGTCCAAGGGATAATGCCTTGCCAAGGGTCAATGCCGGGCATTTTACCAAAAACACTGACCGTAGGCATCCCCCCTAAATGCCTAGGATACGTTTTTTAGACTATCCGGCCACCGCATCGGCCAGCAGGCGTTCGATCTCCTGAAGCTTGCGGTCGGCCGCCTCGTCGGCGCGGTCGGCGGCGGCGCGATAGCTGGCCCGCAGCGCATCCGCCCCTTTTTCCTCCGGTGCCTCGCAGGCCCGCGTCAATGTCCGGCTGATATCCACCAGCTCGGCGAAACCCAGGCTGCCCGCCATCGATACCATGGTGTGGGAATCCCGCCCCAGCCGGGTCCAATCCACCGGCTCGTCCTCGGCTGATTGAAGGTATTTGCGCAGGTTCTTGCGGAACAGCAGCAGAAGGTCGCGCGCCGTGTCCGTTCCGATCTCCGCGCAATGCCGGTCAATGACCGCCAAGTCGAGCACCGGCAAGTCGAGCACCGGCAAGTCGAGCACCGGCAGGGCGGCCGGCGCGGTGTCGGCGGGAGAAGGCTCCACCGGCGTGACCGGCCTCCCTTCCAGCCAGCGGGCAACTCCGGCGAGCAGGGCGTCGCGGTCCACCGGCTTGGTCAAATGGCCGTCCATACCGGCCGCGCGGCAGCGATCGATCTCCTCGGGCAGGGCGCCGGCGGTCATGGCGATCACCGGGATGCGCGCCGTCGGCCCCTCCAGCGCGCGAATGGCGCGGGTGGCTTCCAGCCCGTCCATCACCGGCATCTGCACATCCATCAGTACCAGATCGAAGGTCCGGCGGTTCAGGGCCGCCAGGGCCGCGGCGCCGTCGCCGGCCACCGTCACCTTATGGCCGGCGGAGCGCAGCATGCGGGTGGCCAACTCCTGGTTCATCTCCACATCCTCGACCAGAAGGATGCGGCCTTGCCGCTCGGCGGCCCCCGGCGCCGAGGCCGGGACGGCCGACACCGCCGGCATCGGCGCAGCGGTTGCGGGCAGCGGCAGCGCAAACCAGAATGTCGAGCCGACGCCGGCGACGCTGTGGATGCCGATGGTCCCACCCATGGCTTCCACCAGCCGCTTGCAGATGGCTAGCCCCAGGCCGGTGCCGCCGTAGTCGCGGCTGATGGATTGATCGGCCTGACTGAACTTTTCGAACAGGATCGGCTGCTTGTCCGGCTGGATGCCGATGCCGGTGTCGGTGATCAGGAACTTGGTTTGTGACGTCTGGCCCGGAACACGCAACACCGTCACCGTCACGGTCCCCGTGGCGGTGAACTTGACGGCGTTGCTCAGCAGGTTGA
>DASPMK010000377.1:0-15843 GCA_035627075.1 Azospirillaceae bacterium | reverse complement strand
GGCAAGAACATCAGCGTCTCGTTGGCGCTGCCATCGGTGTCGACGTTGGTTCGCGCCCGCACCGACCGGCCGGCGGCGTTGTAGATGGCCTGGATCGCGGGGTTGTCCAGCGTGCCTTGGCCGGTGGCGGCACCTTCGAGGTTGATGGCGTAGGTGCGGCCAGCCTGAAGCGTGACGCCGAACAGATCGATATCGGCTGCCGCGCCGATGGTGCCGGTCGTGCTCCTCCCCACCGTCAACTGGCCGTAACGGCCGCCGGCGGCCACCGTGTTGGCATAGTCGTCGGTCGGCGCCGCGCGACGGGTGATGTTCAACTGGTAGCCGCCGGTACCGCCGCCATAGGCGCCGGCGGCGAGGAAGTAGGTGCCGTTGGCCGGAGCGGTGAACGTGACTCGGGAGTCGCGGCTGCTGCTGGCGCCATCGTCGTTGGCGGTGTCGGCCAGCATGTTGCCGCCGGCGTCGTGGACGCCACGGAAGAACGGGTCGGCGAGCGCGCTTCCCGTGCCGGCGGCGCCGTTGAGGGTAACGGTGTAGGTGGTGCCCCGGCTCAAGCTCACGCGGAACCAGTCGATGTCGCCGGCCTCCTCGATGGTGCTGGTCTGGGCACGGCCCACCGTGATGACGCCGGTGGTCGCGGTGGTGGCGGAAACGGTATCGGCGTGCCCCGTCTCGGCCTCGGTCGGTTTCACCTCCAGCGTGTAGCTGCCGGTTTCGTACCAGTAGCCGCGGGCGGCGATGAAGTAAGTGCCGTCCTCGCTGGGGGTGAAAATGACCTCGGCGTTGCGCGAGCCGCCGGCGTCGTCGTTGATGGTGCCCTCGATGAGCTGACCCTCGACGTCATGAATGCCGGCGATCTGCGGGTCCGACAACGTGCCGTCGCCGGTGGCCGCGCCGCGCAACGACACCTGATAAGACTGTCCGGCCGCCAGCGTCACGCGATACCAATCGGCGTCTTCGGGCAGATCGACCGAACCGGAAACCGAATCGCCCACCGTGACCCTGCCGGCAGTGGAAATATCATCGGCAATATCGCCGTCGGTCGAGGTGGTTACCGGCTCCACCGTCACCTTGTAGGTGCCTATGCCCTGCCCGTAGGCACCGACGGCGATATAGTAGACGGCGGTGCCGGTACCGGGGGCGCGGAACTGGACTTCGGAGTTCTGCGTGCCCATGGCGTCGTCGTTGGCGGTGTTGGCGATCAGTTGGCCGGTGGCGCGATAAATGCCGCGGATGTGGGTGTCGGGCAGCGAGCCGTTGCCGTTGGGAGCGCCTTCCTGGAGAATACGGTAAATACGGCCACCTTGCAGCGTGACGCGGAACCAGTCGATGTCGCGCGCGGATTCGATGGAGCCGGTGGCGCTGCCGTCGACCTCGACCAAGCCGGTGGTGGCGGTGGTGGCCGTGTAGTCGTCGGTATTGGCCATCACGCCCAGCGTGTAGGTGCCGGTGTAGCTGCCGTAGGCGCCGGCGGCGATGTAATAAGCGCCGCTGGTGGTGGGGGTGAGAACCACCTGGGAATCGCGGCCGCTGGTATCGTCGTTGGTGGTGTCGACGATCAGTTGGCCTTCGGCGTCGTAAACACCGCCGATCATCGGGTCGGCAAGCGTACCGGCGCTGGACACCGCGCCACGCAGGCTGATGGTGTATGCTTGCCCGGCCTGCAACATGACGCGAAACCAGTCGGCGTCCCCATCCTGCTCGATGGTGCCGGTGGCGCTGCCGCCGGCCGCGACCGTGCCGAGAGTGCGGACGTTGTCGGAGAAGTCGTCTCCGGCGTTGCCGGCCCCCTCGCCCTCGCCGGCCGCCAGTTCCAAAGTGTAGGTGCCGGCATTGCTGCCGTAGGCGCCGGCGGCAAGGAAGTAGGTGCCGTCGGTTTCGACCGTGAAGGTAACCTGGGAATCGCGGCTGGCGGCGGAATCGTCGTTATCGGTGCCGGACAGTGCGTTACCATCGGCGTCGTAGACGCCGGGGATGAGCGGATCGCCGAGCGTGCCGCCGCCGGACGGCGCGCCCCGCAGGTTGACGGTATAGGCCTGGCCACCCTGCAATGTGACGCGGAACCAGTCGACGTCGCCGCTGGTATCGATGATGCCGGTGGAGGAATCGCCGACCGCGACCGCTCCCGATGTATGGATGGTATTGGCGAAGTCATCACCGGTGGTCCGAAAATTCGTGAGCGTCGGCATGGCTTGGCCTCATCCCCTGGGTATTGCGCGTTTCGGCGAGAGGCACTGGCAACGCAGCCACGGCACTCCTTCCACGGTGACAATTTTTAGGTATTTTCCCGGAAAAGACTACATCTTCCGATCAGGAGAGCCGCCGGCTCCAACTCTCCCCTACCGCCCCGGCGCCACGCGCCGATAGCTCAGCGCCTCCGCCACATGCAGGCGGCGCACGCTGTCCACCTCTTCCATGTCGGCGAGCGTGCGGGCGACGCGCAGCACGCGGTGATAGCCGCGCGCCGACAGGCGCAGCCTTTCCGCCGCCTGCGTGAGCAGCGCGCGGCCGGGGGCGTCCGGGGAGGCCACTTTTTCCAGAATCTCGCCGTCGGCCTCGGCGTTGGTGCGGATGGAGGCGGCCAAGCTCCGGTAGCGGTCGCCCTGGAGAACGCGGGCGCGGGCAACGCGGGCGGCAACCTGGGCCGAGCCCTCGGCCGGGGGCGGCAGACTGAGGTCGGCGGGGCTGACCGCCGGCACGTCGATATGGCAATCGATGCGATCGAACAGCGGGCCGGAAATTTTTCCCTGATAGTCCGCCGCGCACTTCGGCGCGCGGGCGCAGGCCAGCGTCGGGTCGTCGAGATGGCCGCAACGGCAGGGGTTCATCGCCGCCACCATTTGCACCTGTGCCGGATAAGTGATGTGATGGTTGACGCGCGACACCACGGCCCGGCCGGTTTCCAGGGGCTGGCGCAGGGCCTCCAGGGTCTGGCGGGGGAACTCCGGAAGTTCGTCCAGGAACAGCACGCCGAGATGGGCCAGCGAGATTTCCCCCGGCTTGGCCCGTACCCCACCGCCGACCAGCGACGGCATGGAGGCGCTGTGATGGGGATTGCGAAAAGGGCGCTGGCGCAAAAGGCGGCCGCCGTCGAGATGGCCGCCGACGGAGTGGATCATCGAAACCTCCAGCGCCTCCGCCGGGTCGAGCGGCGGCAGCAGGCCGGGCAAGCGGGCGGCCAGCATCGACTTGCCCGAGCCGGGCGGCCCGATCATCAACAGGTTATGCCCGCCGGCGGCGGCGACCTCCAGGGCGCGCTTGGCGCTCTCCTGGCCTTTGATGTCGCGCAGGTCCAGCGGGCTGGTACCGAAGTCCTCCATCCGGGGCTTGGGCGGGGTAAGGACCTGGGTGCCCTTGAAATGATTGATGAGGTTGAGCAGCGTCTTGGGCGCCAGCACCTCGATGCCGGCCGCCCATGCCGCCTCGCCGCCGCAGGGTTCCGGGCAAATCAGGCCGCGCCCCGCCGCGCTGGCGCCGATGGCCGCCGGCAGCACGCCGGCCACCGGGGTCAGGGTGCCGTCCAGCGCCAATTCACCAAGGGCGGTGTAGTTCGCCAGTTCCTCGCCCGGCAGCACGCCCATGGCGGTGAGCAGGCCCAGCGCGATGGGCAGGTCGAAGTGGCTGCCTTCCTTCAACACGTCGGCGGGGGCGAGATTGACGGTGATGCGCTTGGCCGGCAGGGCAAGACCGAGGGCGTGCAGGGCGGCGCGCACCCGTTCCCGGCTTTCACCCACCGCCTTGTCGGGCAATCCCACGACGGTGAAGGCGACGAGGCCGCTGGACATCTGAACCTGGACGTCGATATCGAGGACGTCGATGCCTTGAAAGGCCACGGTATTGATCCGCGCGACCATGTAAGACCGTCTCCCGCCATCCTTGTGGAGGGCGACTATGGACCAGTACAGCCGGGGCGGGCAAGCGGGAGGGGGATTGCAGCCGATCATTCGCCCGCTTTTCCCACGCGAAATGTCGTCGAACTGGATTTCGGAATACCATACGTTTCCGATACAACCCAACCCGGACAATACCTGCGGCGCTCTTGCCCGCCGCCCCCTGGAAGGAAACAAGGCAATGACGCGCAAGGCGGTGGTGGTCCTGGTGTGCGGGACGTTGATGTTGATCCTGGCCATGGGAATTCGCCAGTCGTTCGGCATTTTCCTGATGCCGATCTCCATGGATCTCGGCACCGGGCGGCAGGTGATCGGGCTGGCCATCGCCTTGCAGAACCTGCTGTGGGGACTGGCGCAGCCGGTCGTGGGGCTGCTGGCCGACCGCTGGGGGGCGACACGCGTCGGCGTCACCGGGGGGGTGGCCTATGTCGCCGGGCTGGTGCTCGCCACCGTCGCCGCCGATCCCGTCGGCATGCAGTTCACCCTGGGCGCGCTCGTGGGGCTGGCGCTGAGCGGCACCACCTATGCCACCGTGTTGGGCGCCGTGGGCAAGGTGGTGCCACCGGAACGCCGCACCATTGCCTTCGGAGTATGCACCGCCGCCGGCTCGTTCGGCATGTTCGCCGTGGTGCCGGGCGCGCAAGGGATGCTCGACAGTTTGGGCTGGGCCGGGGCGTTCCTGGTGATGGCGGCGGCGGCGGCGCTGCTGGTGCCGCTGGCGCTGGGGCTGCGCGTGGCGCCGCCGGCCGGCGGCGGCGTGGGGTTTGGCGGCGACCTGCGGCGGGTGATCCGGGTGGCGGCGGGACACCGGGACTATTGGCTGCTGAACGGCGGATTTTTCGTCTGCGGCTTCCATGTCGCCTTCATCGCCGCCCACCTGCCGGCCTACCTCGCCGACCGGGCCATGCCGGTGTACGCCAGCGCGTGGTCGCTCGCCATGATCGGGCTGGGCAACATCGTCGGCAGTTATCTCTTCGGCTTGTTGGGCGCCCGGCACAGCCCGAAGCTGCTGCTGTCGGGCATCTACGCCGCGCGGTCGGCGGTGATCCTGGCGTTCATCCTGGCGCCGCTGACGCCGGTCACGGCCATCGCCTTCGGCGGCGCCATGGGTTTTTTGTGGCTGGGCACCGTGCCGCTGACCAGCGGGCTGGTGGCACGGTTCTTCGGCGTGCGCTACCTGTCGATGCTGTACGGCTTCGTCTTCATGTTCCACCAGATCGGCGCCTTCCTGGGTGCCTGGGGCGGCGGCTGGGCCTATGACGCGCTGGGGTCCTATGATCTGATCTGGATGATTTCCATTGCGCTGGGGCTGATCGCCGCCGTGCTGCACCTGCCGATCCGCGAGGTGCCGGCGGCCGAACTGAAGGAGCAACCGGCATGACCAAGGGTATTTGGGCGCTGGCGGTGGTGCTGGTGGCGGCGGGGATGTGGGCTTGGGCGCGCTGGGGGATGGCGGTGGCGCTGGGCACGCCCGCGTGGCTGTGCCAGTAGCGGCGTCAACGCTCCCAGGCTCCCAGGCTCCCTTCCCGGCATAGGATACCGCCCCCATATCGCAAGGGCCAATCCGCTCCTTCAACGGAAGATCCAACCGTGCTTCTGCAACTTTCCACATGGCCCGAGGTCGAAGCGTATCTCGCTTCCTCGCGCGGCATCATCATGCCCATCGGTTCCGTCGAGCAGCACGGCCCCACCGGGCTGATCGGCACCGACGCCATCTGCGCCGAAACCATCGCCAAAGGTGTGGGCGAGGCCGCCGGCGCCATGGTCGGCCCGACCATTGCCGTGGGCATGGCGCAGCACCACATGGCCTTCCCCGGTTCGATGACGCTGAAGCCCTCCACCTTGATGGCGGTGATCCGCGACTATGTGCTGTCGCTGACCGAACACGGGTTCGAGCGGTTCCTGTTCGTCAACGGCCACGGCGGCAACATCGCCACCATCCGCGCCGCCTTCTACGAGGTCTATGCCGAACTGCGCGCCAGCCGGGGCGAGGCGGCGCCGGACGTGCGGATGAAGCTGGTGAGCTGGTGGGAGGACGGGCGCGTCGGCCGGGTGGCCCGCGAGCTGTTCGGCGACCGCGAGGGCAGCCACGCGACGCCGGGCGAAATCTCCGTTACTCGCTTCGCCTACCCCGACCACGGCAAGTCCGCGCTCCTGGAGCCGGTGGTGGCGCCATCGGGCGGTTTTTTCGATGCCCGCGACTTCCGGCGGCGTTATCCCGACGGCCGCATCGGTTCCGACCCGTCGCTGGCCGAGGCCGAGCACGGTAAGCGGCTCTATGAAACCGCCGTGGCCGCCATCGCCGAGAACTATCGCGAGATGCTGGCCGAAACCTGAAGCTGCTCCAAGAGACCCGGCAACCCGGCGGCGCTTTCCAGAGTGCGGAAACCGTCGCCGGGCTCCTCCACCTGCTCGTGGCCCCAGGTGATGTGGTAGGGAATATGAACGGCGTGACCGCCGATCTCCAGCACCGGCAGAATGTCCGAACGCACCGAGTTGCCGACCATCACGAACCGCTCCGCCGGCACCCCGTGCCGGACCAGAATGCGGCGATAGGTTTCAGGGTCCTTCTCCGAGACGATCTCGATGCGCTCGAACCGCTCGGCGAGTCCCGAGCGGGCGATCTTGCTTTCCTGGTCGAACAGATCGCCTTTGGTGATGAGAAGCAGCCGATAGCCCGGCGAAAGCCGGTCCAGCGCCTCCACCACGCCGTCGATCAGTTCGACGGGATGCTCCAGCATCGCCTTGCCGAAATCGAGGATGGTCTGGATATCGCGCGCCGACACCCGCTGGCCGGTGACTTCCACCGCCGTCTCGATCATCGACAGGATGAAACCCTTGATGCCGTAGCCGAACAGCCGCAGGTTCCGCCGCTCCGTCTCCAGGAGCAGCCGGTCCACTTCCTCGGCCGGCACATACGGCAGAAGAAGCTGGCGAAACCGCCCCTGCGTCATGTCGAAAATGGATTCGTTGTGCCAAAGGGTGTCGTCGCCGTCGAAGGCGATGGTGTCGATCATGGCGCGTCGGTCCCGTACATTTCGGGACAAGGTATCACGGCCCGCGATACCGTCGAAACCAGCCCTGCGCCCTTCTGCCAATTGACAGCCCGGCGGGGCACTCCTAAGAGCAACCCTGCCTTCGCGGCCGATGATAAGGGAGCAGCGATGAACAAGGTGTACGCCGACGCGGTCGCGGCACTGGCCGGTCTGCTGGACGACGGCATCACCATCATGGCCGGCGGCTTCGGCCTGTGCGGCATCCCGGAAACCCTGATCGCCGCCATCCAGGACTCCGGTGTACGGGGACTGACCGTGATTTCCAACAATGCCGGGGTGGAAGGCTTTGGCCTGGGCAAGCTGCTGGCCACCCGGCAGATCCGCCGGATGGTCGCCTCCTTCACCGGCGAGAACCGCCTGTTCCAGGAACTGGTGCAATCGGGCGAGATCGACTGCGAGTTTGCCCCCCAGGGCACGCTGGCCGAGCGCATCCGCGCCGGCGGGGCCGGCATTCCCGCCTTCTACACGCCCACCGGCGTCGGTACGCCGGTGGGCGTGGGCAAGGAGGTCCGTATCTTTGACGGACGCGAGTACATCCTGGAGACGGCGCTGACCGCCGATCTCGCCATCGTCAAGGCGTGGCGGGGCGATCGGGCCGGCAATCTCGCCTATCGCAAGACGGCGCGAAACTTCAATCCGTTGATGGCCATGGCCGCCCGCGTCACGGTGGCCGAAGTGGAAATCCTGGAGGAACCCGGCGCCATCGATCCCGACCACATCCACACGCCCGGCATCTTCGTGCAACGGATCATCCGCGGCGAGGGATACGAAAAGCGCATCGAAAAGCGCACCACCCGCCCGCGCGCTTAAGGAGAAGTCCCCATGCCCTGGACCCGCGAGGAGATGGCGGCCCGCGCCGCCCGCGAACTGTGGGACGGTTGCACCGTCAACCTTGGCGTCGGCATTCCCACCCTGGTGGCCAACGCCATCCCGCCGGGCCTGTCGGTGGCGCTGCACAGTGAGAACGGCATGCTGGGCATGGGCCCCTTCCCGTTCGAGGAGGAGGTGGACCCCGACCTGATCAATGCCGGCAAGCAGACCATCACCGAGGCGCCGGGAGCGAGCTACTTCGACAGTGCCGCCTCCTTCGCCATGATTCGCGGCGGGCATCTGGACCTGTCGATCCTGGGCGCCATGCAGGTGGCCGAAAACGGCGACCTCGCCAACTGGACGCTGCCCGGCAACCGGGTCAAGGGCATCGGCGGCGCCATGGATCTGGTGACCGGCGTCAAGCGGGTGGTGGTGTTGATGGAGCACGCGGCGCGCGACGGCGCGTCCAAGCTGGTCCGCCGCTGCACCCTGCCGCTGACCGGCCGGGGGGTGGTGAACATGGTGATCACCGATCTCGGCGTCTTCACCATCGACGCGGCGGCCGGGCTGACCCTGACCGAAACCGCCCCGGACGTTTCCGTGGACGCCATCCGCCGACAGACGGAGCCAGCCTTCACCCTGGCCCCCACGCTCGTCTGAAGAGCACCGGCATGACTCCCGCCTATTTCCGCACGCTGGCCCGCTACAACGCCTGGGCCAACCGGCGCCTCTACGCCGCCTGCACCGAATTGCCCGAGGCCGAGTTGAAGGCCGACCGCAAGGCTTTCTTCCGGTCGATCCTGGGCACGCTCAACCACATCCTGGTGGCCGACCGCGCGTGGCTGGGCCGACTGGAATACGTGCAGTTCCAGGTGTCCGGCCTGGAGGCCGTCCTGTACGAGGATTTCGCCGCGCTGGACATGGCCCGGCGGGCGGAGGACGACCGAATCGCCATCCACGTCGGACGATTGGACGAGGCCTCGCTGGCGGAGGATCTCAATTATCGCAATATGGCGGGAGCGGAACAGCGCACACCGATGGCCTGGGTGCTGGCGCACCTGTTCAACCACCAGACCCACCATCGTGGGCAGGTCCATGACATGTTGTCGCAGATGGGACGGGAGCCGCCACCGCTCGACCTGATCTACCATATCCGCGAAGTCGGGCCGGTGACTTGACGCGGTTTACGAACCGGGCCGGTAGCCCGGCGTGACCGAAGCCCCGTCATACCGACGAGCGATTGAAATGACTTTTCAATCGCTCGCCGGTATCAGTTGCGATCAGGCCAGCAGGCTTCCAGCGCCGCGCGAACCAGGGGGCTGGGCACCCGCGGCGGCGTGGGCGGGGGGGCGTAGCCCTCCGCCAGCCCGGAAACCACGGCGGCCTGGCGG
This sequence comes from Azospirillaceae bacterium, assembly GCA_035627075.1. GTDB lineage: Bacteria > Pseudomonadota > Alphaproteobacteria > Azospirillales > Azospirillaceae > DASPMK01. The sequence continues at coordinate 6,699 of DASPMK010000377.1, read as the reverse complement.
AAATAGGTGAGAATGAAAACCCGAAGGGATGCCGTCAGCCCCGCCTCGCCGCGCCGCGTGTCGATCATGGTACACACGTCGTGGATGGTGCGCGTCTCGCGCTGGCAGATTTCGTAAAGGGCGTCCCACATGACCGTTTCCATGCGCAGACTGGTGCGCCGGCCACTGACGGTGACATTTCGGCAAATTTGCCCGTTACGTTGGGTGGAATGCGGCTTTTCTGTCATGCGCCCAGGATCACTTAGATATGCAATCTAACGGCACGTAGCCGGCAAGAGTTCGGCAACCGGCCATGGCGACATTTTTCAAAACACCACCAAGCCCTGAACTGCCTTTGGGATTATACACACGAGCGTATGGCTTGCCTCCAGATTTTTTGGTGTTCCGTGGCCATGGCAGGTGGGGTGACAACCCGTCACACCCTTCGCTATAGTGCGCGCCAGAAGAAATGGCACTTTCCCCCGGTGCTGCGCCGGTCGAAGGATGACAATGATGACCGATTTTCCCAAGAAGACCCAGGCTGACTGGAATACCCTGGCCGCGAAGGACATGGGCGGCGGCAATCCCGACGACCTGATCTGGCGCACGCCGGAGGGGCTGGACGTCAAGCCGCTGTACACGGCGGCCGACCTGGAAGGGGTGGAACTCGACACCCTGCCGGGCTTCCCGCCCTTTATCCGCGGCCCCCGCGCGACGATGTACGCGCACCGTCCGTGGACCATCCGCCAGTACGCCGGCTTCTCCACTGCCGAAGCCTCCAACGCGTTCTATAAGAAGAACCTGGCGGCGGGCCAGATGGGTCTGTCGGTCGCCTTCGACCTGGCCACCCACCGCGGCTACGACTCGGATCACCCGCGCGTGGTCGGCGACGTCGGCAAGGCCGGTGTCGCCATCGACAGCGTCGAGGACATGAAGATCCTGTTCGCCGACATCCCGCTCGACAAGATGAGCGTGTCGATGACCATGAACGGCGCGGTGCTGCCGGTGCTGGCCGGCTACATCGTCGCGGCGGAAGAGCAGGGCGTTTCCCAGGACAAGCTTTCCGGCACCATTCAGAACGACATTCTGAAGGAGTTCATGGTCCGGAACACCTACATCTATCCGCCTGAACCCAGCATGCGGATCATCGCCGACATCATCGAGTACACGGCGTTGAACATGCCCAAGTTCAACTCGATCTCGATCTCCGGCTACCACATGCAGGAGGCGGGGGCGACGGCGGTGCAGGAGCTGGCCTTCACCATCGCCGACGGCCTGGAGTACGTGCGCGCCGCCAAGTCCAAGGGCCTGAACGTCGATAAGTTCGCGCCACGCCTGTCGTTCTTCTTCTCCATCGGCATGAATTTCTTCATGGAGATCGCCAAGCTGCGGGCCGCGCGCCTGCTGTGGTCGAAGCTCATGAACAAGCACTTCGAGCCGAAGGACGCGCGCTCCCTGGCGTTGCGCACCCACTGCCAGACCTCGGGCGTCTCGCTCACCGAGCAGGACCCCTACAACAACGTCATCCGCACCACCATCGAGGCGCTGGCCGCCGTGCTGGGCGGCACCCAGTCGCTGCACACCAACGCCTTCGACGAGGCGCTGGCGCTGCCCACCCCGTTCTCGGCCCGCATCGCCCGCAACACCCAGTTGATCATCGCCGAGGAAACCGGCGTGACCAGCGTGGTCGATCCGCTGGGCGGCTCGTACTACATCGAGAACCTGACCCACAGCCTCGCCCGCGCGGCGGAAGAGCTGATCGACAAGGTCGAGGGCATGGGCGGCATGGCCAAGGCCATCGAGGGCGGCCTGCCCAAGCTGATGATCGAAGAGGCCGCCGCCCGGCGTCAGGCCCGAGTCGATCGCGGCGAGGAAGTGGTCGTCGGCGTCAACAAGTACAAGCCGGCCGAGGAAACCCAGGTCGACGTTCTGGACATCGACAACACCGCCGTCCGTGAGTCGCAGATCGAACGTCTGAACAAGATCCGCGCCAGCCGCGACGAGGCCGCCTGCCAGGCGGCGCTGGATGCCCTGACGGCGGCGGCGGCCGACAAGTCGGGCAACCTGCTGGACCTCGCCGTCAAGGCCACCCGCGCGCGGGCGACGGTGGGCGAGATCTCCTACGCCCTGGAGAAGGTCTACACCCGCTACAACGCGCCGATCCGCTCCATCTCCGGCGTCTACGGCGCGGCGTACGAGGGCGACGAGGGTTTCAAGGCCATCCAGGCCAAGATCGGCAACTTCGCCAAGGAGGAAGGCCGCCGGCCGCGCATGCTGGTGGTCAAGATGGGCCAGGACGGCCACGACCGCGGCGCCAAGGTGATCGCCACCTCGTTCGCCGACCTGGGCTTCGACGTCGACGTCGGCCCGCTGTTCCAGACCCCGGAGGAAGCCGCCCGTCAGGCCGTCGAGAACGACGTCCACGTCATCGGCGTGTCGTCCCAGGCCGCCGGCCATAAGACCCTGGTGCCGCAGCTCGTGGAAGAGCTGAAGAAGCAGGGTGCCGAGGATATTCTGGTGGTGTGCGGCGGCGTCATTCCGCCGCAGGACTACGACTACCTCTACAAGGCCGGCGCCAGCGCCATCTATGGGCCAGGCACCAACATCCCCAAGGCCGCCAACGAGGTCATCGACCTCATCTGGAAGAAGCGGATGCCAGGCTGATCCGAGCCATCCCAAGTGTTGACGAGAGACCGGGGGAACTTCCCCCGGCCTTTTCGTTTTTCCAGGGCTGGGGGCGGAAGAGCGATGGAGCGGACGGAAAAGGACAAGATGCTGGCCGGAGAGATGTACGACGCCAGCGCGCCGGAGTTGCAGGCCGGGCTGGCGGCAAACCACCAATGGCTGGCGCGTTATACCCGTTTCAAAAAGTTCTGACCGCCGGCCAGAACTTTCTGAAACGGGTATCACACGGTTACAAAGCCACCACCGGAGCCGTCATGGCGCCGGTTGAATGTTGAAGTGTTGAACTGCCGACACGGACGGCGCTTTCAGGCGCCGGCCGCTTCATGCGGCCCGGAATCGGGCCAACGGCCGGTATATCCGCTGCCTTCACGCCGCCCGGACATTTTCCAGGAAACGTTCGACCTCGCTCCGCAGACTGCCGGCCTCGTCCATCAGTTCGTTGGCGACGGTGAGCATGTCCGACGCCATGGTGCCGGTGCTCCCCGCCGCCTTCGAGACGTCGGCGATGTTGCGGCTGACCTCGGTGTTGCCCTGGGCGGCCTCCTGGACGTTGCGGGAGATTTCCTGGGTCGCCGCGTTCTGCTGCTCCACCGCCGAGGCGATGGAGGACAGGACCGTATCGACCTGCCCGATGGTGCCGCCGACCTCCTTGATGGAGTTGACCGCCGTCCGGGTGGTGTTCTGGATGGCGTCGATGTAGTTGGCGATCTCCTCGGTGGCCTTGGCAGTCTGGCTGGCGAGGCTTTTGACCTCGCCAGCCACCACGGCGAAGCCCTTGCCGGCTTCACCGGCCCGCGCCGCCTCGATGGTGGCGTTCAGCGCCAGCAGGTTGGTCTGGCTGGCGATGTTGTTGATCAGGTTGACGATCTCGCCGATCTTCTGCGCCGCCGTCTCCAGGCTGGTCATGGTGGTGTCGGTATTCTGGATGCCGTCCACGGCTTCGCGGCTGATGCGGGTGCTCTCCTCGATGCGGCGGCTGATCTCGGCGACCGTGGCGCTGAGTTCCTCGCTGGCCGTGGCAACGGTCTGGACGTTGGCGGACGCCTGCTCGGCGGCCGTGGCAACGGCGGCCGATTGGCGGGTGGTCTGGTCGGCCGTGGCGTTCAGGCCGTCGGACATGACATGGACCTGCTGGACCGTTCCCGAGACGGCGGTCAGCGTGCGGGTGATCACCGCTTCGAATTCCTGGGTCAGTTCGGCACGGCGCGCGGCGCGGGCGATCTCGCGTTGCTGCTCTTCCTGCTTTTCCGCTTCCAGCCGCCGGGCGGTGATCATGTTGTCCTTGAAGACCTGGACGGTGCGCGCGACCTCGCCGAACTCGTTGCGACGGTCGGTGAAGGGAATAGCTACCGAGAAGTCCTGGTCGGCCAGACGGGCCATGGTATCGCGCAGGGCGCCGAGCCGGCCGGCGATGCTGCGGGTGATGGCGATGGCGATGCCCAGGGCGACCACGACCACGGCCACCTGCACCGCCACCAGAAGGGTAATGGCGGACGCGCTCTGCTGTTCGGCATTCGTGTTGAAAGCCTCGGCCTTTTCCCGCGCGGAGGCGAGCAGAGCGCCCATTTCCTTGTTGATGAGTTCCACCTGCGCCGCCCCCTTGCCGCGGGTAATGGCCGCGGCATCCGCCTTCCGTCCTTCATGCATCAGGCGGATCACCTCCTGGCGAATCGGCCGCCAGTCCTGAATGGCCTTGAGAGTGCGCTCCAGTGTGATCGCATCACCCAGGAAACGCTCCTTCAGAAGGGCGAAGTTGGCGAAGACCTTTTCTTCATAGGCGTCCACGGTCTTGGCCGCCGCGTCGATGGCGGCGGAGTCGGCGGCCAGGGCCACGTCCTTCATACCGCGGTGCATGGCGATGATGTTGCCGTTGGCCTCAAGCGTCGCGGTGCTCACGGCGTAGGGATGGCGGTAGAGCTTCGCCGTCAGCTCCGAAATGCTGGAAACATTCGATATTCCAACGATGCCGAGAACGACCGTCAAGACGATGACCGCTGCGAAGCCGCTGGCCAGTAATGGGAAAATGCGCAGGTTGGAAAGCGACATGGATTCTCTCCGAGTTCGCGGCGCGGGATACGCAACGCTCAGGTTTTGGTCTAATCAGTCTAGACTTGATATATATCAGCATCTAAACCAAAAAATGTCAAGAGGGAGCGAAAGAATCTTGCCCAGAGCCTGTCGGCGGCCTTTCAGGCCGCAGACTCTCCAGGTGAGAGTCGATCCCGCGTGGCGTACGCCTCATGCGCGAGGGAAACCGCCAGGAAAGTCCGCCGACCGATAGCCGGCCGTCACAACCTGATCGAGGAGGCCGCTGTAAGTGAAAGGTTGGCGCCTCGCGGCTGGACTCGCCCGCGACCTTCGAACTATCCTGACCCGTATTCGCGATAAAATTGCGGGACCAACCCGGCTCACGTTTCGGGAGACGCCAGGATGCTCAGGAAATTTTCGTTTTTCGCTATTCTGTTGCTTGGCCTTCTTGGCGCGGCTCCGGGCCACGCCGCCGACCCGACGCCTGAGCGCCTGCGCGACCAACTGGCTCCCCGCCTGCCCGCCCTGTGGAAGCTGAAAAGCCTTACCGTCCTGGGCCATGAGAGCAGCGGCAACCAGGGGGACGCCACGGTCGTTTCCCGATTCCAGGCGGTGGTGAGCCTGAACGAGCACCTTTATATCGGCGACGGGTACGAGGGGCCGGTATCCTTCGTCCGCCGCTACGCCGACGCCGGCACGGAAAAGGTGCTGCTCGGCACCGCCCGCTCGGTGCCACAAAAGGACACCTGGAGTTCGCAGTTCGAGTTGTCCAACGAGGCCGCCGTCACCATGCCGGCGACTCCCCTGTCCATGTTCCCCGGCCGCGTCATCATCCGCGGCACCGAGGACGAGGCCAGCTACTACACCCAGCGCCAGGCCGAAACCGCCGCCCGCCACACGGCCGAACTGGCCGTGCTGGAGGAGCAGACCCAGTTCAAGACGGCCGAGCGGGCGCAACTGGAAAAGCAGGAGGCCGAACGCGCCAAGCGCCTGTCGGCCTTGCGCGAGTCGTTCCAGGGCAACGACCGCGCCGCCCGCATCGCGGCGATCGAGACCGCGTTGTGGTCCAGCGACGGCGCCGTGCGCACGCTGGCGTTCGAAACCGCCTACGCCTCCAAGGACCCGGCCATCATCAACATCGCGATGCGCGCCTTCTTCGGCCAGATCCGCACGCCGATTCCCGTAGCCGTCTACGCCACCAAGGAAGACCCGAATTCCCAGGCCGCGGTCGACGCCATGGGGCCATTCACCGTGACCGTCACCCAAGTCGAGCAGACCACCGGGATTCTGCACGGCCGCATCGGCGCCCCCGGCTATCCCGTGACCCAGCCGGCCGACTCGGTAGGGCTGCTGGCCCAGACCGAGGTAACCATCGTCAGCCCCGGCTGCGCGCTGGCCCTGCGCTTGTCCGACGCGCAGGCCATGGATGGTCTGCTGCGTTGCCAGAGCCTGCCGCCCCTGATCGCCCGCATCGCTCTGCAATGAGCGATCGGCCCGTCCCACCGGCCACGAGGAGAGAACCGATGATCCGGTCGTCCGCCGTGCTCTGTCTGGCGCTTCTGGCCCTTTCGCTGGCCGCGGCACCGTCGCGGGCAGCCCCGGTCGGCGACCTGGGGCTCAACCCGGCGCCGCTGCCGACGGCCAAGCCCCCGCCCGGCAAGAGCCTGGGCTCCTTGCCGGTGCTGCCGGACCCCTTGTCCCGCCCCGGACCCAAGCCGCCGGGCTGGCAGGGGCCGTCGGCGGCCGTGCCCTCCAGCCCCCTGGTTTCGGTGCCGTCGTCCCGTCAGGCGTCCGGGCCGGGCGAGGAGGGCGCCAACAGCCTGTCATCGATACAGAAAGTTCTGTGGGCGACCTCGGGCGTCATCGTGCGCAACGAACCGTCGCCACGGGCCAAGCGGGTAGGCAGCATCGATCCGGGCAAGCGGGTGGAGGTGATCGGCAAAACCGCCGACGGCGAGTGGTACAAGATCGCCCGCAAGGGCAAAGACCCGGGCTACGTCGCCGCCA
>DASPMK010000376.1:0-2515 GCA_035627075.1 Azospirillaceae bacterium | reverse complement strand
GGCCAGCATCTCCTTGCAGCCGCCCCACGCCGGGATCAGGCCGACACCGACCTCGACAAGGCCGACGTAGGTTTCGGCGTGAGCCTGGACGACGTCGCAGTGCAACAGCACCTCGCAACCGCCACCCAGCGCCAGGCCACTGGGCGCACCCACCACCGGGAACGGCGCGTATTTCAGCGCCTTGTAGGTTTCCTGTCCCTCCTGAACCAGACTTTCTATTTCCGGCCACAGCCCGATGTTGGCGGCGAACAGGGCGAGGCCCAGGTTGGCGCCGGCCGAGAAATGGCTGCCCTCGTTATGGATCACCAACGCCTTGAAATCCCGCTCGACAATGCCGATGGCCTTGCGGATCATCGCCATCACGTCATTATCGAGCGCGTTCATCTTGGTGTGGAATTCCAGGCAGGCCACACCGTCACCAATGTCCCACAGGCTGGCCGAACCGTTCCTGGCGACAGGGTTCGACCGCCGCTTGATGTCGGACAGCAGCACCACGCCGGCGGGGCGCGTCACGTCGTGGTACCGGCCGTCCGTGCCGAAGAATTGCAGCTGGCCGCTCTCTATCCGGTAGAAGGTGCCGTCGCCGACCTTCTTCAGCAACTCCGGCACCGGGCGGCCATCGGCCGCCAGCTTCTCGGCCAACCACGCCGGACCCAGCTTGTCGATCAGCTCGAACGGGCCGAATTTCCAGTTGTAACCCAACCGCATCGCCTCATCGACGCCCACCACGGTATCGGCGATCTCCGGCACCAGGGCGGCGGCGTAGCCGAGCGTACCGGCCAGCACCTTCCAGGCATACTGCCCGCCCCTGTCCGGGTGGGACACCAGGGCGCGCAGGCCGCCGGACTTGGCGGCATCCAGGCTTTCCAGCGACGCCTTTTCCTGGCGGCGGTACTCACCGGACTTAAAGTCAATGGCCTCCTTGACCTTGCCGGCGGCCCTGTTGACCCGGTAAAAACCGCCCTTCCCTTTCCGGCCGGTGTAACCCTCCGCGATCATCTTGCGGACCAGGGAATCGTCGCGAATGAGCGTGTGAAGGGGGTCGTCGCCCGACAGAGTGGCGACCATGCTTTTCATCACATGCGGCATCAGGTCGATGCCGACGAGATCGAGCAGGCCGAACACGCCGGTCTTGGGGATGCCCATCGGGCGGCCGAGCACGGCATCGGCCTCCTCCACCGTCAGACCGCCCTCCATGGCCTCGGTCACCGCGCACTGCATCCAGTAAATGCCGATGCGGTTGCCGATGAAGCCCGGCGTATCCTTGGCGTCCACCACCGTCTTGCCCAACTTGACATCGCCGAACCGGCGCATCGCTTCCTGGGCCTCGGGCCGGGTCTTCGGGCTCGCCACCACTTCCAACAGCCGCATGTAGCGCGGCGGGTTGAAGAAGTGGGTGATGATGAAGTCGGCGGCAAAGCTGTCCGGCATGCCCTCGATCAGCATTGACAGCGGGATGGTCGAGGTGTTGGACGAGACGATGGAACCGGCTTTGCGCACCGCGTCCACCTTACGGTAGAGGTCGCGCTTGACGTCCAGGTTCTCCACCACCGCCTCGACGATCCAGTCGCACTCGGCCAGGAGGTGCAGATGGTCCTCCAGGTTGCCGGTGGTGATCAGCCGGGCGTTTTTCGGGTGCATGAAGGGAGCCGGATCGGTCTTCAGCATCCGCGCCACCGCGCCTTCGGCGATGGCGTTACGGTTCTCCCCTTCCTTGGGTACGATGTCCAGCAGCACCACCGGCGTGCCGGAGTTGGCGACCTGGGCGGCGATCCCCGCCCCCATGACGCCGGCGCCGAGTACGGCGACCTTGGCGATCGTGGCCATCACACCGCCTCCAGGATGGTGGCGATGCCCTGACCGCCGCCGATGCACTGGGTCGCCAGCGCGTACTTGCGGCCCTCGCGCTTCAGGAGCGCGGCGGCCTTGCCGGTGATGCGCGCGCCCGTGGCGCCCAGCGGATGGCCCAACGCGATGGCGCCGCCGTCGAAGTTCACCGTCTCGGGATCAAGCCCCAGATCATGGATGCAGGCAAGCGCCTGCACGGCGAACGCCTCGTTCAATTCGACGATGCCGAGATCGTCCACCTCCAGCCCGGCGCGTTCCAGCGCCTTCCTGGTGGCGCCGACCGGGCCGATGCCCATGCACTCCGGCGCGCAGCCCGAGGTGGCGATAGAGCGAATGCGGGCCAAAGGCGTCAGGCCCCGGCTCTCGGCGTATTCCTCGGTGCAGACCAGCACGGCCGAGGCTCCATCGGTCAGCGGTGAGGACGTGCCGGCGGTCACCGTGCCGGCGGCATCGAATGCCGCCTTGAGACCGGCCAACGCCTCCAGCGTGGTTTCCGGACGGATACCGCCGTCCGTGTCGATGGTCTTGCCGTCGACCTCGATGGCGACGATCTCGTCCTTCAGCCGGCCTTCGGCCTGGGCGCGGGCGGCCTTGGTCTGGCTGGCCAGCGCGAAAGCTTCCTGGTCCTGCCGCGAGATGTCCCACTTCTTCGAGACGTTCTCCGCCG
>DASPMK010000375.1:0-4218 GCA_035627075.1 Azospirillaceae bacterium | reverse complement strand
CGGCCACCTTGTGTTTTTGTGGCGGCTTCCTAAATCGTGGGAAGAGCAAAGGAGCCTTGCCATGCCCGAGAGCCTCCACGTCGCCTGCCCGAGGTGCGACACCCTTAACCGCATGCCGCGCAACCGCCTGGGCCAAGCCGGCAAGTGCGGACGGTGCGGCAGCCCCCTGTTCCAGGGCAAGCCGTTGGCGCTGGATCTCCGCCGCTTCGTCACCCACGCCGAACGCAGTGACCTGCCACTTTTGATTGACTTCTGGGCGGCGTGGTGCGGCCCGTGTCGAATGATGGCTCCTGTGCTTGAGCAGGCGGCGGCCCAGTTGGAGCCGCTGGTTCGGCTGGCCAAGGTGGATACCGAGGCGGTCCCCGATCTGGCGTCCCGCTTCGGCATTCGCAGCATCCCGACCCTGGTGCTGATCCGCCAGGGCCGCGAGGTTGGCCGGACCGCCGGCGCGATGCCTCTCCCGGCGCTGGTGGGCTGGGTCAAGGAGACGCTCGCCACGGTCTGATACGGGCGGCGTTTAACTGCTTCCATTATCTGCCGCCCATATCACCCTCTCGCACCTTGCTTCGCAAGGTGCTGTCGGGTTTGAACCAAAGGCGATTAATGGAAGCCATCAACCGCCTTTGGTATGACCGGGCGCGGAACGCATCTCGGGGCGCGGGCGGGTGGGCGCCCGAACCAAAGGGCGCCCACGCGGCGGGAGGCGGGATGCCGCCCTAGCGGAACTGAATACCGACCACTTCGTAGCTCTTGGAACCGCCCGGCGTGGAAACCTCCACCGTGTCGCCGACCGCCTTGCCGATCAGGGCGCGCGCCAGCGGGGCGGAAATGGACAACATGCCGGCCTTGATGTCACTCTCGTCCTGCCCGACGATCTGGTAGACCACCTCCTCGTCGGTGTCCTCATCCGCCAGCGTGATGGTGGCGCCGAACTTGACGGTGTTGCCGCTGAGCTTGGATGGATCGATCACCTCGGCACGGCTGATCTTGTCTTCCAACTCCATCACCCGGCCTTCGATGAAGCTCTGCCGCTCGCGCGCCGCGTGGTATTCGGCGTTTTCCGAGAGGTCGCCGTGCTCGCGCGCCTCGGCGATCGCCTTGATCACCGCCGGCCGCTCGACCGTCTTCAGATGCCTCAACTCCTCCTGCAGACGGTTGTAACCCGTCGCTGTCATGGGGACTTTTTCCATGGTTCTTCCAGTCCATCCTCGCTGAAAGATTGCGGCGCGGCCGAGGGGGCCGCGCCGTCAACCCTTCCTAATACGAGCCGCTAAGGTACGACTGGAGTGGCTGGACTTCAAGACCGCCGTTCCTGAGCGCCTCGATCGCGGCGACGGCCGCGCGTGCTCCCGCCACGGTGGTGTAATACGGAATGTTGTTGGTCAACGCCGTACGACGGATCGAGAAGCTGTCCGACAGCGCCTGCGCCCCCTCGGTGGTGTTGATGACCAACCGCACCCCCCCATCGATCATGTGATCGACGATATGCGGCTGGCCGTCCAGCACCTTGTTGACACGGGTGGCTTCGATGCCCACCGACTTGAAATGCTTCTCCGTGCCCTCGGTCGCCAGAATCTTGAATCCCATGGCGACCAGCTTGCGCGCCGCCGCCTCCATAGGCCTCTTGTCGCGGTCCTTGACCGAGATGAACACCGCCCCCCCGGTCGGCAGGCTGATGCCCGCCCCCATCTGCGATTTCAGGAAGGCGCGGGCGAAATCGAGGTCCAGGCCCATCACCTCGCCGGTGGACTTCATCTCCGGCCCCAGAATGCAGTCGACACCGGGGAAGCGATTGAACGGGAACACCGCCTCCTTCACCGCCGTGTGCGGCGGGGTCGGCCCCGACAGCTTGAAGCCCGACAGTTTTTCGCCGGCCATGACGCGCGCCGCCACCTTGGCGATCGGCGTGCCGGTGGCCTTGGCGACGAACGGCACGGTGCGGCTGGCGCGCGGATTGACCTCCAGAATGTAGACCACGGTGTCCTTGACCGCGAACTGCACGTTCATCAGGCCCTTGACGTTCAGGCCACGGGCCAGCGCCTCGGACTGGCGGCCGATTTCGGCCACGATGTCCGGGGGCAGGGTGTAGGGCGGCAAGGCGCAGGCGCTGTCGCCGGAATGGATGCCGGCTTCCTCGATGTGCTCCATGATGCCGGCGATGTAGACTTGGCTGCCGTCGGCCACCACGTCCACGTCCACCTCGATGGCGTCTTGCAGGTAACCGTCGATCAGCACCGGGTTGTTGCCCGACACCTTCACGGCGTTGCCCATGTAGCGCTGCAACCCCGCCATGTCGTGGACGATCTCCATGGCGCGGCCACCCAGCACGTAGGACGGACGAATCACCACCGGGAAGCCGATACGGGCCGCCACCGCCTCCGCCTCTTCCAGCGAGCGGACAAGGCCGTTGGCGGGCTGCTTCAAGTCCAGCTTGTGCAGGAGCTGCTGGAAGCGCTCGCGGTCCTCGGCGAGATCGATGGCGTCGGGCGAGGTGCCCAGGATCGGAATGCCCGCGGCCTCCAGCGCGTGGGACAGCTTCAGCGGCGTCTGGCCGCCGAACTGGACGATGACGCCCAGCACCGTGCCCCGGCGCTGCTCGACCCGGACCAGTTCGATCACGTCCTCGGCGGTCAGCGGCTCGAAATACAGGCGGTCGGAGGTGTCGTAGTCGGTGGACACCGTTTCCGGGTTGCAGTTGACCATGATGGTCTCGAACCCGGCCTCCTTCAGGGCGTAAGCCGCGTGGACGCAGCAGTAATCGAACTCGATGCCCTGGCCGATGCGGTTGGGACCGCCGCCCAGGATCACCACCTTGGTGCGGTCGGTCGGTTCCGATTCGCATTCGGCGAGCCCCGCCAGACCGTCCGACTCGTAGGTCGAGTACATGTAGGCGGTGGACGACGCGAATTCGGCGGCGCAGGTGTCGATGCGCTTATACACCGGCGTGATGCCGGCGGCGCGGCGGCTTGCCGCGACCTCGGACTCGGGAAGGCCCGACACCTCGGCCAGACGGGCGTCGGAGAAGCCCATCTGCTTCAGCGTCAGCCAGCCGCGCGCGTCCGTCGGCAGGCCCTTGGCCTTCACCCCGGCCTCGGCATCGACGATGGCCTTGACCTGTTCGATGAACCAGGGATCGACCTTGCAGGCCTGATGCACTTCCTTCTCGCTGAGCCCCTGGCGCAGCGCCTGAGCGATGGTCAGCAGGCGGTCGGGCGTCGGCTTGGCCAGCGCGGCGCGCATGGCCAGCGGATCGGTATCCAGCACCACCTCGTTGAAGCCGGTCAGGCCGGTTTCCATCGAGCGCAGAGCCTTTTGCACCGACTCCTGGAAGGTGCGGCCGATGGACATGGCCTCGCCCACCGACTTCATCGAGGTGGTGAGCAGGGCCTCGGCGCCGGGGAATTTCTCGAAGGTAAAGCGCGGCATCTTGGTGACGACGTAGTCGATCGTCGGCTCGAAGGCCGCCGGGGTTACGCCGGTGATGTCGTTGTCCAGTTCGTCCAGCGTGTAGCCCACCGCCAGCTTGGCGGCGATCTTGGCGATGGGGAAGCCGGTGGCCTTCGATGCCAAGGCCGAGGAACGCGACACGCGCGGGTTCATTTCGATGACGATCAGACGCCCGGTTTCCGGGCTGACCGCGAACTGGACGTTGGAGCCGCCGGTATCCACCCCGATCTCGCGCAGCACCGCGATCGAGGCGTTGCGCATCAACTGGTATTCCTTGTCGGTCAGCGTCAGCGCCGGGGCCACCGTCACCGAGTCGCCGGTGTGGATGCCCATGGGGTCGATGTTTTCGATGGAGCAGATGATGATGCAGTTGTCGGCGCTGTCGCGCACGACCTCCATCTCGTACTCCTTCCAGCCCAGGACCGATTCCTCGATCAGCACCTCGTGCGTCGGCGAGGCGCGCAGGCCGCCGCGCACGATGTCCTCGAACTCCGCCTTGTTGTAGGCGATGCCGCCGCCGGTACCGGCCAGCGTGAAGGACGGGCGGATGATCGCCGGCAGGCCGACGGCGGCCAGCGCCTCCACCGCCTCCTCCATGGTGTGGACGACGCGGCTCTTGGGGCTTTCCAGGCCGATCTTGTCCATCGCCTCGCGGAACAGCTGCCGGTCCTCGGCCTTGGCGATGACGTCGCGCTTGGCGCCGATCATCTCCACGCCCAGGCGCTCCAGCGTGCCGTCGTCGGACAGCGCCATGGCGGTGTTCAGCGCGGT
>DASPMK010000374.1:0-24336 GCA_035627075.1 Azospirillaceae bacterium | reverse complement strand
TTCCCCCATGTCATCGGCCGGGTCTACAGCGCCCGCGTCGCCGCCCCTTCGGCCACCATGGCCGAACTGGCGGAAACCAAGGTGCCGGGAGAGCCTCTGTTCATGCCGGACGAGGCGGGCTGGCGGCCCTACCTGCCGCTGGTCGATCACGCCCTTTCGGCCATCGACACCGGCGGGGTGGTCCGCCTGTACACCGCCGAGGGGGTCACGGAGATGGAGCCGCCCCGAGGGTTGGCGGCGGGGGTGCGGGCGCGGTTGGAACTGACGCGGCGGTTCGCCCGCTACGCCGACCAGCGCAACTGGACCGAACAGCGCAACCAGCCGCCATCGACCTATCTGAAGTCTCTGGTGGAGCTTGGATTCGTCTTTAGATTGCGTTCCTACGACGGCACGGCGCCGGACACCGCCGTCACGCGGTTTTTCCCGGCGCTGTTGCCCTTCGCTTTGCCGGAGGCAATGTGGTGGCGGCGGCTGGAGAACTATTTCTTCTCCGCCTACCAGAACACCCTGCCGCAACTGGCCCTGTTCATCGTGGCCGCGCTCACCTTCTTCGTCGGCCGCCACATCTGGCTCAACGCCCGGATGCGGTGGGCCCGGCAGGGAATTCCGCTGGTGCTGGGCGGCTGGGGAACGCGCGGCAAGTCGGGCACCGAGCGGCTGAAGGCGGCGATGATCAGCGGCCTCGGCTTCGGCCTGATCTCCAAGACGACGGGCTGCGAGGCCATGTTCCTCACCGCCGATCCCTTCGGTGGCGTGCGGGAGATGTTTCTGTTCCGCCCCTACGACAAGGCCACCATCTGGGAGCAGGCCAACATCGTGCGGCTGGCCCGGAAGCTGGGCACCGACGTGTTCTTGTGGGAGTGCATGGGCCTTACCCCGGCCTATGTGAAGGTGTTGCAGCGCCACTGGATGCGCGACGACATTTCCACCATCACCAACACCTATCCCGACCACGAGGACGTGCAGGGACCCGCCGGGCGCAACATCCCGGAGGTGATGACCAACTTCATCCCCGAGCGCGGCACGCTCTTGACCACCGAGGAGCAGATGCGCCCGATCCTGGCCGACGCGGCGCGCGGCCTCGGCACGCGGATGGTGGGGGTGGGCTGGCTGGACGCGGGGCTTTTGCCCTCCGACGCGTTGCGGCGCTTTCCTTACGAGGAACATCCCTTCAACATCGCCCTGGTGCTGGCGTTGGCTGACGAGCTGGGTGTCGACCGCGACTTCGCGCTGAAGGAGATGGCCGACCGGGTGGTGGCGGACCTGGGCGTGCTCAAGACTTACCCGGAGACTTGGGTCGGCACGCGGCGGCTGGAGTTCGTCAACGGCATGTCGGCCAACGAGCGTTTCGGTGCGCTGGGCAACTGGACCCGCATGGGCTTCGATGCCCAGGACCCGGAGGCCGAGCCGGGGGTATGGATCACCACGGTGGTCAACAACCGGGCCGACCGGGTGCCGCGCTCGCGCGTGTTCGCCTCGATCCTGGCCAATGACATCTCGGCCGACCGGCACTTCCTGATCGGTTCCAACCTGGAGGGGCTTCAGGGCTACATCGACGAAGCCTGGAACCGCCAGGCTGAAAGCCTGACACTCTGGCCCGACACCGGCACCGGCGTCCCGGCCGATCCGTCCGCCACGCTGGAGGCGGCGGCACGGCGTCTCAGGGTGCCGCGCGACGACGCCCAAGCGGCGGCCATCCTGCGCGCCATGCTCGAAGGCCAGCCGCGCTCCCTGGACGTCGACGGGCTCGTCGGCCTGATCGATCGGCCGGAGGAGTTGGCGCACGCCCTGGAGACGGCCGGCGTGGCGGAAGGCCCGGCCATTATCGAGCACCTGAACGCCACCCGCGCCGTCGCCGCCGAATACCGGGAGTTGGCTGGTCGCATCGCCGCCGGCGGAGATCGCAAGACGCTCGACGCCCTGTTCGCCGAGCGGTTGGGGACGTGGTTCCGGCGCAAGATCGTGGTGGTGATCGACTACTACGCCACCGGTGACGCCATCGTCGACCGCATTCGCGCCGAGACGCCGCCGGGCTTTCGCAATCGCATCATGGGCATGCAGAACATCAAGGGGACGGGGCTCGATTTCGTCTACCGCTGGCAGGCCTGGGACGCCTGCCATCTGGCGTGCCGGCGGGCCGGATCGGACGATCCCGCTACGGTGGCCGAGGGGATTCGGGCGCTGGCCTCGTTCCAGGAATTTGGCCTGTTGAGCGAGAAGGCGGTGGGCGAGGCGGTGGCGCGCCTGCGCGAGTCGCCGTGGTCGCAGGATGAGGATCTCCAGGCCCAGCTTGGCCTGGTCGAGGCCAATCTCGGCCGTCAGTTGGCCGAGGTGCGCGAAAAGATGGCCATGGCCCGCAGCACCGGCCCCTGGATCAAGGTGGTGGGCGCCATCGAGGCATTCCTGGACGCCGGCGATGCTGTCCGGCGCCGCCGCAAGGCGGATCGCATTTATCGGGATATGACAATGGAGCGCATCAGCCACGAGCGCGCCGCCTTGGAACTGAAGAAGCTGAACGCCCGCCAGAAGGGCGGTTGGCTGGCGGAGGATGTGCAGGCTTTGGTGCGCCGTCTGTGGCCCCGGCGCCGGGAGGCGTCTCCATGATCCCCGCGCCTCTGCCGCCCGACGAGGTGGGCCGCCTTGCCGCGTTGAGCCAGCTCCGCCTGCTGGAAGGTGGCCGGGAGCCCGCCTTCGACCGGCTGACCCACCTGACGGCCGACCTGTTCAACGTGCCGGTGGCCTTGGTTTCGCTGGTAACGGACGACCGGCAGGTCTTCAAGGGAAGTTGCGGCATCACTGCCGAGGGATCGGCGCGCGAGATTGCCTTCTGCGCCCACGCCATTCTGGCGGACGAGGTGATGGTGGTGCATGACGCCCGGCTCGACCCTCGATTCGTCGGCAACCCTTTCGTAACCGCCCGACCGGGCATCCGGTTCTACGCCGGGGCTCCCTTGAAGGTGGCGGGAGGGTTCCGTCTCGGCACTCTATGCATCATCGACTGGCATCCTCGCGCCTTCGGCCCGGACGAACGCCGCCGGCTGGCCGCGCTGGCGACTTGCGTCGTCGACCTGATTGAGTTTCGGCTGGGTCATCTGATGGCCGAAGAGAACCGCCGCAAGGCCGAAGCCGCGGCCGCCGCCAAATCGACGTTCCTGTCCGTCATAAGCCACGAACTTCGCACGCCTTTGACCTCGATCAAGGGCGCCCTTGGCCTCATGAAGGCCGGGGCGGCCGGCGCCCTGGAGGAGCGCGCCAGGCGTCTGGTGTCCATCGCCCACGACAACACCGAGCGGCTGCTGCACCTGATCAATGACCTTCTGGACATGCAGCGCATCGCGGCGGGGCGGCTGGAGTTCCGCTGCCGGCCCGTTGGACTGATAGCCCTGGTGCGCCAGTCCCTGGAGCAGAACAGACCCTTCGCCGAGCGTTTCGGCGTGTCGTTCCGCTTCGACCCGCCGGAGGAGGAGATCGAGGCGTGGGTCGATCCCGACCGTCTGCTTCAGGTGATGGCGAACCTGCTGTCGAACGCCGCCAAGTTCTCTCCCAAGGGCGGTAAGGTGACGGTAAGGCTGGCTCGGTGCGACGGCTGCGCCCGCCTGTCGGTGATCGACCAGGGGCCGGGTATTCCCGAGGAGTTCCGCGACCGGCTGTTCCAGCCCTTCGCCCAGGCCGACAGCTCGTCCCGCCGGTCGCGGGAAGGCACCGGGCTTGGTCTCAGCATCTCCAAGGGCATTGTCGAGCGGCTGAACGGTTGCCTGGGTTGCGACAGCGAGCCGGGCCGTGGCGCCACGTTCCACGTCGATTTGCCGCTCGATTGCCCTTCGCCCGAGGAGGTGTCATGACCCGGTCTCTTCGCACCATCCTGCTGATCGAGGATGACCCCGACATTCGGGAGGTGGCTGCCATGGCCCTGGAGTCTTTCGGCGGCTTCGCCGTGACGGTCTGCGCCTCCGGCCGGGAAGGGGTGGCGCGGGCGGAGGCCGCGGCCCCGGATCTGGTACTTCTCGACTACATGATGCCGGAACAGGACGGCGCCGAAACCCTGGCCGCCCTGCGTGCCCTGCCGGCCATGGCCGGAGTTCCGGTAGTTTTCTTGACCGCCAAGGTCCGATTGGAGGAGATCGAGCACCTCAAGGCCTTGGGTGCCGCGGGCGTCATCGCCAAGCCTTTCGACCCGGTTGAGCTGGGTAATCAGGTCCGCGACCTGTGGGAGCGGTTCCTTGCCCGGCGCTGAATCGGCGGAGCAACGGCTGGCCCGGTTGCGGCAGGCTTTTGGCGAACGCCTTCGGCGCGATGTTCAGACACTGCGGGAAAGCGTTCTGGCCTTGCGGTCGGCGCCGGATGCTCCGGACGCCTTGGCCCGGATGCGGCACCTTGCCCACGGTCTGGCCGGTTCGTGCGGGACCTTCGGCTATTCCGTGGCGGGCCAGAAGGCAGCGGCTCTGGAAACCGCTTGTAAAGAGATGCTGGCACGCGGGCAGGGCGGCATCGACGACCTTTCCCTTTCAGAACTGGACGAATACGTGGAAGCGATCACAAGCGCCATCGCCTTGAGCTCCGAAGGATGGGGCGGCAAGGCGTAGCGCGGTGTCGAGTGCCAGAAGGTGTCGAGGGACGCAGATGCCAATCCGCGGAGCGGCCGGGTCTGCGTCCCCTTCCCAATACCGGAACAGGTTCAGATGATCGGGCGTGGCTTCAGCGACATGGCCGTGAAGTCGGTCTTGTAAGGCGATTCCCCGATCTTGGTCAGCACCCCTCGGCCGAGCTTGTATCGATAGTTGCCGCTCACCGGATCGACCACCGCGTGGCAGACCGAGTTGCCCATGGATTGCGGGAAGTTGAAGCCCGCCTGGGCCACGCCCGGACGGATCTCGTCACTGACGATGGCGACGGCCACGAACTGGCCCTGCGTCACCTTGATGTGGCCGTTCTTGCGCAGTTCGGAGAAGGTCAGATCCTTCTCCAGCACACCGATGGGTTCGCCGGTCTGGACAAAAACCTCGTCGTTGTGGATCTGCACCAGATCGCCGCTCTCGATCCCCTGGGGCTTGGCATCATCGGGGTGGATGACAATCGCCGGCCACGGCCAGCGCTTGGCGAGGTAGGGCTTGCGCAGATCATCGAAGCCCGACTGCCACGTCTCGTTGACCCGGCCGTTGGTGACCCAGATCTCACCCTTTTCCGAACGCGGCTTGATCGCCTCGTAGAAGTCGATCCAACCGACGAAGGACCAGGGTGTCTTCAGCAGGAGCGCCTTGCCGCTGTGGGTGTCGAAGGCGTGCAGCCATTTCTGGTTCACCGTCACATCCTCGACCTCGCCCCAGTCGTTGGTCGGGTCGTGCAGGCGCTTGGTGCCGACCAGTTGGCCGTCCACCACGCGGATCGGCGTCTGGATGCCCTCGGTGCCGTAGGCGCGCAACGCTTCGTGCGCCCGCTTGCCGTCCTTCTTCGCCTTGGTGGTCAGGGCGTGGTAGCTCAGCACACCGCCGCGCTGGAAGCGCGACGCTTCCTCGAACACCTGATTCGAGTCCTTCCAGTCGTAGCCGTCGAACCCCATGCGCTTGCCGAACTCGGCGATGGCCCACCAGTCCGGCTTGGCCTGACCCGGCGCGTCGGCGATCTTGGCGTACAGGCGCAGGCGCCGCTCGGAGTTGCAGCGGGTGAAGTCGTCCTCGCCCCAGCCGGCGGCCGGCAGAACGATGTCGGCGTGCTGGGTGTTCAGCGGGTCCACCGGATAGATGTCGCTGTTCACCAGCACCATGCCGCCGCTCTCCACCCGGTTGATCAGGGTTTCGATCAGATGGTCGCGGTTCAGGTTGCGCGGCTGGTGCGGGTTGCTGCGCGTCAGTTCGCCGACGCGGCTTGCCAGTTCCTGGCTGGCCAGCATGGCCGGATACCACGTCAGACCGACCGTCCACATGAAGCGGACGTTGCCGTCCATCACCCAGCGGTCGACGTTCAGCGCCTTCTTGCGCCGGCCCGGATACTTCTCGGGCGACAGCCAGCCCTTGCCGCCGGCCGCGCTGGCGCCGCCGCGCTGGTGGCCGCCGCCCCGGCTGATCACCCGGCCCGGCCGGTTGCCGGCACCGCAGATCAGTCCCAGCGAGGCCAGCGAGGCGGTGTTCATGTAGTTGTTGGACCAGTAGTTCCCCTTCTCCAGCATGAAGGAGGTCTTGGGCCGCGAGCCGTCGGCGCGCGGCTTGGCGATCATCTCGGCCGCCCGCTTGATCAACTCGGGATCGAGGCCGGTGATGCGGGCGGCGTTGTCGAGCTGCGCCACCTCCTCCTTCATGATGAACTTCTGGAAGTCCTTCCAGTCGCTCTGGAAGGTGCCCCAGGTGGTGCGCCACTGCCAGCGGGTGTTGCGGGTGCCGCGACCATAACCGGCCTCGATCTCCCACTGGTTGGCGACCCACTTGTCGATGAACTCCTGATCCTGCCAGCCGTTCTCGACGATGATCCGCGCCAGCGCCAGATGCAGCACGGTGTCGGTGCCGGGAATGATCGGCAGCCACAGGCCGCCGTTCTTCTCGCCGTAGGCCACGCCCATGGTCTTGTGCGGCGTGACGAAGATCATCGCCTTGTTGGGGTTGTCGCCCCGCATCATCCACTCGGTGAACAGGACCGTCTTCGTCTCGTAGGGGTCCACGCCCGAGAGGAAGGCGACGTCGCACATCCCCCAGTCCTCGTAGCAGGCGGCGAAGGAGTTGACGCCGGCGTCGTCCAGACCGGCCGCGTCCTCGGCGTTCTGCGGCTTGTCGTGCGGCGCGTAGACCGGCGTGCCGATGGACAGGTTCACCAGCTTCGAGATGGCGTAGGTATTCTCGAAGAACTCATAAGAGTAGGTCTTCATGCCCCAGGCATGCTCGCCGTGCTTGGCCAGCACATGCTTGGACACCGCCGCCATGACGTCCAGCGCCAGATCCCACGACACGGCCTGAAGCTGGCCGGCAACGCGGATCATCGGGTAGAGCAGGCGGTCGCGCGTCGGGGTGTTGGGGTTGTAGACCTTCTGGGCCAGCGTGCCGCCGCGGATCGAGTGGGCACCGCCCTTGTTCACCACCTCCGTCGCGAAGTCGGGGACGATCACCACATGGTGCGGCCGCCCCTGATGCTGGGCGATGTTGTGCTGCGACGGGCTGACCCAGGCGGTCAGCGGGGCGCCGGTGGGGAAGTCCACGCCGAAGACGTTCTGATCGGCCGCCGGGCCGCCTTCGCGGCCCACGGGCCAGCGGTAGACCTTGTAGCCGCAGGCAACGGTGCAGTAGGCGCAGGCGGTGGTCAGGACCTCGGCGTCCTTGGGAGGCAGCGGGACGCGGTCGATGGAAAGGCTGTTCATGGTGTCCGCTCCTCAGGCAACCGGATTGGCGCTGTAGCCGTAGAAGAGCCCCATCACGCCGACGGCGTAGATGGCGCCGGCGCGCTCTTCCAGGACGATCTGCGGCAGGCTTTCGGTGGCATGGCCGGAAACCACCATGCCGTGCTTGGTCAGATCGAAGGTGGTCAGGTGCAGCGGGCAAGGCCCCAGCACGTTATGATCCGCCTTGTAGCCGTCCGGCCCGATATAGCCGCCCATATGCGGGCATACCGTGTTGAAGGCGACGATGTCGCGCCCCGGCCCGATGCCGCCGCCGGCCGGCTCGCCCAGCATGACGAGCACGTTTTCAACAGTATCGTTGGGATAGTGGAAGGTCAGCGGCTTCTTGGCCGCGAGGTCCTTGAGCGTGGCGATGCGCTTTTCCGGATAGCGGCTCATCACGAGTTGCGCCGCCTGGGCCAGCGCCGTCTGGGAGGCTGCCAGGGTTCCGACCACGGCAAGGCCGGTGCCGCCGAAAATCAGGAATTGCCGGCGGGAGACGAAGCCCGACCCGTTGCAGGGGGAGTCGCTGCGATGGCTCATGGCCTCAGTCCTTCTTCTGGGCCGGTGCCGTGACCGGCATCGGGTGCAAGGGGTGCTGGTGGCTGGACGCGGGCGTCACGGCGGGGGATTGGTTCGAAGCGGCGCCGGGGCGGGGCAGGGGCTTGCTTTCGGGAAGTGCCGGGTCCGCCATCAGGAGCTGCTGCTCCATGCTGAGCGTGCCGAGGAAGGCCAGGAGGTCCTTGCGCTCCTGCTCGCTCAGGCCCAGGGGCTTCAGCACCTTGGTGCCGCTGCGGGCTTCGCCGCCGCCCTTGTCGTAGAAGTCCACGACCTGTTCCAGGGTGTCGAAGACGCCGTTGTGCATGTAGGGGCCGGTCCAGCCGATCTCACGCAGCGACGGCGTGCGGAACTTGCCCTTGTCCTGGGGATTGAGCGTCACGTAGTAGAGTCCGTCGTCCGTCGTGCCGGTGCGGTAGTACTGTTCGCTGACACCCTTCTGGTAATGCTGCCAGCGCAGGGTGATCTGGAAAACCGGATCGCTTTGGAAGACGGGGTTGTCCGGCACGCCGGTGTCGTAGAACTTCTGGTCGGACAGCAGCGTGCCGTTGTGACAGCTGATGCAGCCGGCCTTGCCCTTGAACAGGTCCAGGCCGCGTTTGGCGTCGTCGCTGATGGCCGTGGCGTCGCCCTTCGTGAAGCGGTCGAAGGGCACCTTGGCGGCATCGGTGACGATGGTGCGCTGGAACGCGGCGATGGCTTTCCAGGCGTCGTCGATGTTGGGCCATTCGGTGCCGAACACCTGCTTGAAGGCGGTGACGTATTCCGGCACGACGCGCAGGCGCATTTCCATCATGGCGTCGTCGCCGTTGCCGGCGATCGCGCCGGCGGCGGCGGCGGAAGCCTGGTTTTCCAGCGAGGTCGAGGCGCCGTCCCAGAACAGCTTGTTATAATAGGCGCTGTTCAGGATGGTTTGCGACTTGCGCCAGTGCTGCGTGCCGGGATAGCCGAGGGAGATGGCCCCGCCGGTGCCCCAGCCGAGGTCGGGCCGGTGACAGGCGACGCAGGCCATGCTGCCGTTGCCGCTGAGGCGGCCGTCCCAGAACAGCTTGCGGCCCAGTTCCACCTTTTCGGGCGTGGTCGGGTTGTCGGCCGGCGACGACACCGGCGGCAGCGGGGCCAGGTCTGGATAGCCCCCGGCCAGCGCGGTGCCGGACAGCAGCAGGGCGGCGAGACCGGCCGTGGCGAATGCGGTTTTCGTGGTCATAGATGGGTCCTCCGGCCTCAGTTCTTGCCGACGGTGCGCAGGCCGTATTCCGGCAACGCGGGCTTCGCCACGGTGGGCTTGTCGCCGGTAAGGCTCTTCAGGAAGGCGGCGAGGTCGGCCTTTTCCTTTTTGGACAGGTTCAGCGGCTTCAGGCGCTCGTCCTTGTTGGGGTGCGTGCCGCCGCCCTGGTTGTAGAAGTTGATCACGGCTTCAAGGTTGGGCAGGGTGCCGTTGTGCATGTAGGGGGCGGTCTGGCCGATGTCCCACAGCGACGGCGTGATGAACTTGCCCAGGTCCTTGCTGTCCTTGGAGACGACATAGTTGCCGACGTCGTCGCGCAGGTTCATGTAGTTGGGCGTGCCCATGGTGGCGAAGTGGCGCAGCATGGTGGTCTGCCGCGCGGCGTCGGCGTCGATCATCGGGTTTTCCGCCACGCCCAGCGCGTGCAGCGACTGGTCGGTCAGCAGGGGGCCGTTGTGGCAGGAGGCGCAGCCCGCCTTGCCGGCGAACAGTTTCATCCCGCGCGCCTGCGCCTCGTTCAGCGCCTTCTTGTCGCCCTTGAGATGGCGGTCGAAAGGGGCGTTGGTGGTGCGGATGGTCTTCAGATACTCCGCCACCGCGCCGTAGATCTTGCCGCCATAGGGGTCGCCGCCGAAGCCCTTGTCGAACAGCTCGACATACTCCGGCACCTGCTTCAGCCGCTCCTGCACCATGCGCGTGTCGGCGTTCATGGTGTGCGCCTCGGTCAGCATGTCGCGGACCAGCGTGCCGAGGTCGGCGCCGTCCAGGCGGCCGTCCCACATCAGGTACTTGCGCCCCGCGACGTTGAACAGCGGGGGCGCGTTGCGGAAGTATTCCACGCCCGTGTAGCCCATGGACAGCGCCTGTCCGTCGCCCCAGCCCTTGGCCGGATCATGGCAGGAGGAGCAACTGTGTTGGGTGTCGCCGGACAGCCGCGGGTCGAAGAACAGCTTCTCGCCGAGCTTGGCGCGCGCCTCGTTGATCTTGGGGGCTTCGGGCAGGGGAGCGAAGGGGTCGGCCTTATCCTCGGACCGGGCGGCGGGCGACAGGGCCAGCAGGAGGGCGGCGGCCAGAGCGGCGGTGCCGACCTTCAGGGGAAGGCGGGACGTCTTGGGCATGGGGTCGCCCGCGGCGTGCCGGACGTGACGGAAATGACGCATGTCGCCTCGCTGGGGATGGTGTTCTTGTGCCCGCCGCGGCGCCAAGGGCCACGGCCGGCGGCATAAGCGAGAACGCAAGAGGCATGCCAGAATTGGGTTAATCCCATCGGCCGCCAATACACTAAAGAGATCATATATTTAGGAAGAATCGACTGTCCTGGTCCTGCTTTGATGATTTGATGAAAATCAATAATCCGGTTGATCGTTTTGAAAGATGATTGAACATTTCGTTCAATTGGACCTTTAAGGTCCTGAATGGCGTCTTCAAGGTAGGGACGGCCGCCGCTCAGTCGATCATGCGGCCGTCCGGCGCCTTGAGGTCGAACTCGCGGATACGGCGTTCCAGGCGCGGGCGGGAGATGCCGAGGATCTCGCAGGTCTTGCCCTTGTGCCAGCCGGTGGCCGCCAGCACCCGCTCGATGTAGTCGCGCTCCAGTTCCTTGAGCGAGCAGTAGGGACCGGCCAGTTCGGCCGGCGTGCCGCAGGGCGCGGTCAGCATGGGAGGGCGCGCGGACGCCACTTCCGCCGACAGGTGCGTGGCGGTGAGCGTGTCGCCCGGCTCCATCACCGCGGCCCGCATCAGCACGTTTTCCAACTCGCGCACGTTGCCGGGCCAGTCGTAGGCGACCAGACGCTCCATGGCCTCGGCCGAGATGCGGCGGATGCCGCGGCACAGGTCACGGTTGATCTTGCGGATCAGGTTCTCGATCAGCGGCGCGATGTCCTCTCGCCGTTCCCGCAAGGCCGGCAGCTTGATGGTGACGACGTTGAGCCGGTAGTACAGGTCTTCGCGGAAGCGGCCCTGCGCCACCCGCTCGGCCAGCGATACGTTGGTGGCGGCGATGAAGCGGGCGTCGGTGCGCTTGGGCCTGGGGCCGCCGACCGGCGTGTACTCGCGCTCTTCCAGCACGCGCAGCAGCTTGCCCTGCATGGCCGGCGACAGCTCGGCCACCTCGTCGAGGAACAGCGTGCCGTCGCCGGCCAACTCCACCTTGCCCTTGTGGGCGGCGACCGCACCGGTGAAGGCGCCGCGCTCGTGGCCGAACATCTCGCTTTCCAGCAACGTTTCGACCAGCGCGGCGCAGTTGATGGCGACGAAGGGTTTGGCGTGGTCGGGGCTTGCCGCGTGGATGGCGTGCGCCACCAGTTCCTTGCCGGTGCCGGACTCACCGAGGATCAGCGCCGTTGCCCGGCTCCGCGCGACCAGACCGATGCTTTTGAACACCTCCCGCATGGTCCGCGAGTTGCCGACCATACGCTGCGGCGCGGCCGTTTCGTCCACCGTCAGGCCGTCGCCCGCACCCGTCCCGTGCTCGCGCAACGCCCGGTCCACCGCCTCGTCCAGTTCATTAAGGTCGATGGGTTTGCGGATGTATTCAGCCGCGCCGGCTTGCATCGCCGCGATGGTGCTGTCCAGATCGTGGAAGGCGGTCATGACGATGACCGGCGGACGCGGGTCGCGCTCCCGCGCGCGGCCCAGCAGCCACAGGCCGTCGCGGCCGGGCATGCGGATGTCCGTGACCACCGCGTCCACGCCGCCGGCGTCCAGGGCGGCCAATCCCGCCTCCGCCGCCGCCGCGGTGCGCACGGAAAAGCCCTGTTCGCGGAAGTGCAGGTCGAGGGTGGTGCGGATGGCCACCTCGTCGTCGACGATGAGGATGGTCGGCATGGAGTTTTCCTTGTGTTCCTGCATGCTAGAATATTCCGGACGCCCATGAATTAACCTGTCTCATTTCCATGACCCTCGCCAAGCGCATCTTCGCCATCACCTTCCTCATCGCCGGCGTGGCGCTGACGGGGCTCACCGTTCTCGGTTTCGCGCGAGCGACCCAGATCCTCCGGGATATCTCGTTGCAGCGCCTGTCCGATGGTGTCGACCGCGAGGCGCGACTGCTGCGCAACGATCTGACTCTGCTGAAGGGCGACGTCCTGTTTCTGGCGGCCACCGACGTGATGGACACCTTGAGCCGCGCCATGTCCGTCCAGAACCCGTCCGGTGAGGAAGTGGCGGCGGCGGAACAGCGTCTCGCCCGCATCTTCTCCATCGTCATGCAGCAACGTCCGTCCTACACGCAGGTCCGTCTGGTCGGCCTTGCCGGCGAAGGGCGCGAGGTGGTGCGCGTCAACCGGGTGGGCGGGCAGCCGACCATCGTGACGAAGGCGGAATTGCAGCCCAAGGGCGATCGCTACTACCTCCAGGAGATCGCACGCTACCGTCCGGGGCAGGTATACCTGTCGCCGGTGGATCTGAACCGCGAGCACGGGCGGATCGTCGAGCCGCACCAGCCCGTGTTCCGTGTCGCCACGCCGGTTTTCGGGCCGGAGGGAACACCGGTCGGCACGATCATCGTCAACGTCGATTTCGATATTTTCCTGAGGGACCTGGAACCGCCCGTCGAGGGGCTGTTCTTCGTCATCACCGACGAACACGGCGAATACCTTCTTCATCCCGATGCCGGCCGGCGCTTCGCCTTCGAGTTCGGCCGCTCGGCGCGGCTGCCGGATGATTATGGAATGGAGACCGCGTGGAGGGGGTGGCTGGCCCATGGACAGGCGCCGTTGCGCCATTATGCCCGCGACCGTTCGACGACCCTTGTCCTCGATCGCATCGACCTCGATCCCGTGGCGGACAATGCCGAAAGGCGCTTGCTGGTTCTGGCGGCGATCAGCCCGCTTGCCATGCTGGAGAGCGAGGCGACGGCCTACCGCCAGCACCTGATCGTGCTGGCGCTGATCGTCGGCGCACTGCTGGCGGTGGCTCTGGCGATGGCGACGTCCCGGCTTACCCGGCCGATTCGCGGGCTGACGGTGGCGGCCGACCGCATCGCCGCCGGAGAGGCCGACGTGGATCTCGACGTTCGACGGCGCGACGAGACGGGGCTGCTCGCCCAGGCGCTCGGCCGTATGCTGGACTCGCTGCGCCGGGCCGCCAAGCACGAGGAACTGGCCTCCATGGGGCGCATGGCCAGCATGATCGCGCACGACCTGCGCAACGCCCTTTCGGCCGTGAAGATGAATGTGCAAATCCTGGCGAGGCAGGAGGCGCGGACGGCGCCGGACCAGCCGCACAGCCGAATCGCGCTCGACCGGATTCAGTACATGGAGCACATCCTGACGGACATGCTGATCTTCGCCCGGCCCGACCGGCTGGACGCCGATTGGGTGGAGGTGGAGGATGTCGTGCGCGCGGCGTTTCTGGCGGTGCTGCCGGCTGCGGACGCCAAGCAGGTGAACGTCCTTTTCGGTGGGCTGGAAACCTTGCCGCGCGTGCATGGGGACCGCACCAAGCTTATTCGCGCCGTCGAGAACCTGTTGGACAACGCCATCCAGGCGCTCCCGTCGGGCGGGAGGTTAAGCGTGAGCGCGCAGGCGGTCCGGGGGGATGGCGGGCCGGCGGTTCAGTTGATGATTGCCGACAATGGCGAAGGCATTCCGCCCGATGCCCTGCCGCAAATTTTCGAACCGTTCTTCACGACCCGGAGCAAGGGGACAGGTCTCGGCCTCGCCATCGTGCGGCGCATCGTGCGCCAGCACGGCGGCGAGGTCCAGGT
Organism: Azospirillaceae bacterium; assembly: GCA_035627075.1. Classification (GTDB taxonomy): domain Bacteria; phylum Pseudomonadota; class Alphaproteobacteria; order Azospirillales; family Azospirillaceae; genus DASPMK01. Next base: position 10,482 of record DASPMK010000374.1, on the reverse strand, counting down.
AGAGTCCGCCCCAGGCCGTGGCACGACCGTGCGCATCGTGCTTCCCGTGTTGCCGCCGGACCAGACGGCCTGAGCCGAGTCCCGATAAGGGCAGCTCATCGTGATTCGGCATGGGTGCTCGCTGGAGCATCCTCACCGTTCCTCTCGGTCGGCAGCACCGGATCGCTGGCGGCGATCGGTCAGCCGGCCGATGTCCGCCGCAGCCGTGCCACGAAGAATCCGTCGATGCCGCCCAGATCCTTCAACATGCCCGGCAGGCTGCGAATCTCGCCATGCTCGTTGATCAACTCCTCCACGCCGCCGATTTCGTCGGCGGTGACGGGCAGGCGCTCGACCGGCGCGCCGGAGGCCAGCAGGCGCTCGATCTGCCGCTCCCCCTCCTCGGGCTGGATGGAGCAGGTGCAATAGATCAGCAGGCCGCCCGGCTTGACCAGATCCACGGCGTGGGCCAACAGCCTCCCCTGGGCGCGCGCCAGTTTCTCCACGTCGTCGAGGCTTTTCAGCCGCTGCACGTCGGGATGGCGGCGGATGGCGCCGGTAGCGGAGCATGGCGCGTCCAGCAGGACGGCGTCGGCGGGGGCGGCCGGGGTCCAGGTGGCGGCATCCGCCGCCACCATCTCGGCTGACAGGCGCACCCGTTCCAGGTTTTCACGCAGGCGCTTCAGGCGGCGCTCGGAACGGTCCAGCGCCACCACATGGGCGCCGGCCGCCGCCAGCTGCGTCGTCTTGCCGCCGGGGGCGGCGCACAGGTCGTAGATGGTAAGGCCAGCCACCGGGCCGAACAGCTTGGCCGGCAGGGCGGCCGCCATGTCCTGCACCCACCACGCCCCCTCGGCGTAGCCCGGCAACTCGGCCACCGCGCCGCCGGCGGTCCGGCGCAGCGTGCCGGTGGGCAGCAGCGTGGCTTCCAGAGGTTCGATCCAGGCGGCCGAGTCGTCCTTGAGGGTGAGGTCGAGCGGCGCTTCAGTCAGATGGGCTTCGACGATGGCGCGGGTGCGCGCCGTGCCGTACGCCTGCCGCCATGCCAGCCACAGCCAGTCCGGGGTGTTGATTCGCCCGGCGTCCTGGCTGACCAGGATCTCTCCGCCGTCCCGCACCACCCGCCGCAGCACGGCGTTGATCAGTCCCTTGTAGGGCTGAAGCTGGCGCTCCTCGGCCAGTTCGACGGATGTGTCGACGGCGGCGTGCGGCGGTGTGCCCAGGAACAGGGCCTGCGCGGCTCCCAGCCGCAGAATGTCGAGCACCCCCGCTTTCGGCCGTTCGGCGCGGTCGAGAAAGCCCATCAGCACGGTGTCCAGCTGGCCCAGCCGGCGGAGCACGGTGGCGGCCAGAAGGCGGACGAAGGCGCGGTCGCGTCCTTCGAGCAATGCCAGGCCCGGGTGGCCGTCCAGCGCGTCGTCCAGCGACATCTTGCGGCGGAGGACCGCTTCCAGAAGGTCGAGCGCGACGTTGCGGGCGGCCAAGGGCTGGTCGGCCAGGGTCTGGTCGACGGGGTGGGGATCGGAGGGCGTCTGCTCAGTCATGGGCGGGGTTTACTCCGCTCGGCGACCCCTGTCATCTGCGAAACATCGACGCGGATGGGGCACTTCGGACGGTAACGCCGGTTACGGCAACATGCCGGTCAGCATGGCGCGCAGTTGCGCCGGTTTGACTGGTTTGTTGAGGAGCCGACAACCCCGCTTATGGACTTCCTTCAGCAGGTCGGTGGTGCGATTGGCGGTGATCAGCAGCGCCGGGATCGCCCGGCCGCAGGATTCGCGCACCCGCTCGATAGCCTCGACGCCGGTGGTGCCGTCCTCCAGGTGGTAGTCGGCGATGATGATGTCGGGCAGCCGCTCCGACTCGGCCACCGCCGCCAACGCCTCCTCCACCGAGGTCGCCAGCAGCACCCCGCACGCCCAGCCGCCGAGCAGCGCCCGCATGCCGTCGAGAATGCCCTGCTCGTTATCGACCACCAGCGCCAGCACGCCCGTCAGCCGGTCGGGCGACGGCTTCCGGATCGGCTCGGGCGGGTGGGCCGGGGCGCGATAGTGGCCGTAGGGCACGCGCACCCAGAACACCGAGCCCTTCCCCGGCACCGAGCGCACGCCGATGGTGTGGCCCAGCGTGCGGGCGACACGGTCGACGATGGCAAGGCCCAAGCCGATGCCGCGGTTGCGGGTGGTGTGGGAGGTTTCCAGCCGGCGGAACTCCTCGAAGATTTCCTTCAGCTTGTCCTGCGGGATACCGGGGCCGGTGTCCCACACCTCCAGCCGCAGACCGTCACGCGTGCGCCGGCAGCCCAGCAGCACCCGCCCATGCCGGGTGTAGCGCATGGCGTTGGCCAGGAAGTTCTGGAGAATGCGGCGCAGCAGGCGGATGTCGGAATGGACCACCGCCGAGGACGACGCCACGGCGAACTCCAGTCCCCGCTCCTTGGCCATGGCGGCGAACTCGGTGGTCATGCCGCCGAGCATGCTCTTGATGGGGAAGTCGCTCCACTCGACGTGGACGGCGCCGGCGTCGAGCTTGGAGATGTCCAGCAGCGCCGACAGCAGGTCCTCGACCGCACCGAGGGCGACGTCGGTGTTGTCGATCAGCGCGCGGTTGTGCGCCGGATGGTCGAGGTCGGACAGGGCCGAGACGAACAGCCGGGCGGCGTTCAGCGGTTGCAGCAGGTCGTGGCTGGCAGCGGCCAGGAACTTGGTCTTGGACAGGTTGGCCTGTTCGGCGTCGGCTTTGGCGAGTCGAAGTTGCTCTTCGATGGCGGCGCGCTCGGCGATCTCCTGGTGCAGCTTGACGTTCAGCGCCGTCAGTTCGGCGGTGCGCTCGGCCACGCGCTGTTCCAGGCTCTCCTTGGCCTCTTCCAGGGCGAGGGCGACCATCTGGCGTTCGGTGACGTCGTGGATCAGCGCGAAGAAGCCGAGCACCTCCCGCCGCTCGTCGAAATGGGGGATGTAGGTGGCCAGGGCATAGCGCGGCGGACCGCCATCGGTCGGCAACTCCATCTCGTAGGTCACCGTCTCTCCGGCGAGCGCGCGCAGAATATAGGGTTTGCGCATCTCGTAGAGGCCGGCGTCCATCACCGCCCACATCGGTTGACCGATGATCTCCTTCGGCCGGCGCCTGAACCAGTCCTCGTAGGCCTTGTTGACGAACTGGTAGCGTTTTTCGGCGTCGACGTAGGTGATCAGCGCCGGTACGGCGTCGGTGATGAGGCGAATGCGCCGCTCGCGGTCGCGCAACGCCAGTTCGATGCGCTTCCTTTCGGTGATGTCGGTGACGGTCAGCACGAAGCCGCCCGCCGGCATGGCGCTGCGGCGCACCTCCAGCACGCGGCCGCAGCCCAGGTGGTCTTCGCTCAGGCCGTCGCGCAGCAGGGCGGCATCCGACAGGCCGCGCGCGCCAAGCGTGGCGTTGTGGCCGCGGAAATCCTCGAAGGTGGCGCCCAGCCGTGCCACGTCCGCCGGCAGGCGCAGCAATTCGGCGAAGCGGTCGTTGCGCGCCACCAGTTGCTCCTCGCGGTCGTACACCGCCACCCCCTGGGCGAGGTTGTCCAGCGTGGCCTGCAACAGCGCCGACTTTCCGGCCAGTTGGCGCTCGCGCTGGCGGGCCTCGAACGCCTTGAGGTCGGTGATATCGGAATAGACGCCGACGATGCCGCCGTCGGCGGTCCGCCGCTCGTTGACCTGAACCCAGCGGTTGTCGGCCAGCCGATAGGTGTAGGGACCGCGCAGTTCGTCGTGCTGCGCCAGACGCTGCGCCAGCCAGACCTCTGGCCGGCTGTGGGCCTTGGTGACCGCCGGGCTGGTGGCGGCCAGCGCCTTGATGTCGCGAAACGCCATACCCGGCCCGATGCGGTCGGCGATGTCGGGCCACAGGGCGCGGAACTTGCTGTTGCACAGGACCAGCCGGTCCTCGGCGTCGAACAGGGCGAACCCCTCGTTGGTGGCCTCGATCGCCTCGGCCAGCCGTGCGCGCATGGTTTCGGCCAGTTTCCGGGCGCGCTCCAGGTCGTGGTTGGAGCGCTCCAGCTCGCGCAGGGTGCGCTTGCGCACCTTCTGTTCCAGGTCAATGGCGGTCTGGAACAGCGAGTAGGCGCCGCCCTGGATATCCATCGACCGTGCCATCCGGTCCACCAGCACCTGGTTGATCTGGCGCAGCTTGGCGTTCTCGCGCTCCAGTTCCGCCAGCCGGATTTCGCTGTGGCTCACGGCACCGTCCGGGCTGGGGACGACAGGCCCGCCCACCAGTTTCGCAACGCGGCCGGATCGGGTGCCAGAAGATCGGCGCAGCCGCCGGTGAAGGTCTGCCAGCGGTCGAGGTGCCGGGTGGCGACGGCGGTCAGCAGCGGCACGCCTTCGGCCAGGGCCAGCAGCATTTCGTCGGCCAGACCGCCGCCCGCCGCCTCCTGGCCCGAGAATTTGTTGACCACCAGCAGGTCGACGCGGTCGTCGACCGCCCGGCGCAGCACCATGGCCGCCTCCGCCAGCCCTTGCGGGTCGAGCCGGCAGGCCGCCGAACCGGCGCCCAGGCTCTGGGAGATGAGGATGACGCGGCCGGTGGCCACGTCTTCCAGTTCCATGCGGGCCGCACAGCCGGCCTCGACGCGGGTGTTGCGCTGGACCACGCCGCCGACCCGCACGCCGTGCGCCGCCAGGGTATGGGCGAAGTCGCTCAACAGAGCGTCCGCCGACATGTCGGGGCCGTAGACGATAGCGCCGGAGCGGGGAAGAGCGGGGTCGGGGTCAGTCATGATCCGGGGATGATGGGGCCGACCGGAGAGCCGGTCAATGCGGGTTGACCGGAGAGCCGGTCAATGCGGGCCGACCGGAGAAGGCGTAGCAAGCGGCCCTGTATCACGCCGGCCGTTCGCCCTCGTGCAGGGCCTTGTAGCGGGTTTCGATGGCGTCCCACAGCCGCTCTTCCAGCCGGCTGCCGTTCAGCCGGTTGATCTCCTGGATGCCGGTGGGCGAGGTGACGTTGATTTCCGTGAGATAGTCGCCGATCACGTCAATGCCGACGAAGATCAGGCCGTGCTCGCGCAGGGTCGGGCCGATGGCGGCGCAGATGTCCTTGTCGCGCTGGGTCAGCTCGGCCTTGCGGGCGCTGCCGCCGGCGTGGAAGTTGGCCCGCGCCTCGCCGGTCTGCGGGATGCGTGATACAGCGCCGGCCGGTTCGCCGTCGATCAGGATGATGCGCTTGTCGCCCTCGCGCACCGCCGGAAGGTATTGCTGCACGATGACCGGCTCGCGGTAGAGCTGGGTGAACATCTCCAGCAGCGAGCCCAGGTTCTCGTCGTCGGGCTTCAGGTGGAACACCCCGGCGCCGCCGTTGCCGAACAGCGGCTTGACGATGATGTCCTTCCATTCGGCGCGGAACGCCAGGATCTCGTTGCGATCCGACGTGATGAGGGTGGGCGGCATCAGGTCGGGGAAGCGGGTGACGAACAGCTTCTCCGGGGCGTTGCGTACGTGCGCCGGGTCGTTCACCACCAGCACCTTGGGCTGTACGTGCTCCAGCAGGTGGGTGGCGGTGATGTACGCCATGTCGAACGGCGGGTCCTGGCGCATCAGGACGATGTCCATGGTTTCAAGGTCGATGACCTTGGTTTCGCCCAGGGTATAATGGGCGCCGTACTTGCGTTCGACGGTCAGCGGCCGTACGCGCGCGTACAGGCGGCCCTGGCGGAACGCCAGGTTGGACGGCAGATAATGGAACAGCCCGTGGCCCCGCTTTTGCGCCTCCAGCGCCATCATGAAGGTGCTGTCGGTATCGATGTTGATGGTTTCGATCGGGTCCATCTGGATGGCGACGGCGAGGCTCATGGGGCTGGCTCCGGCAAACGGGATCAGAGAATTCGATTCTTAAGCTGCTGCACCAGCGTGGCCGCCTGATGCAGGGCGCGCTCGTCGGTGCCGATCCTCAAGAACACCTCAAGCGCGGTAATGGCTTCGGGCAGATGGCTCTGATGGGCGTGCAGCAGGCCCGCCTCGCGCCACAGCGCCGGTTCCTCCGGCGCCACCAGCAGCATGCCCTCGACCGTGTCGATGGCCTTGTCGATCCGGTCAGCCTTCAGGAAGCGCAGTTTGATGTTGTTCTGAAGCCGCAGCAGGATGTCGCGGTTGCCGACCTCGGCGTAGTATTCCGGTGTCAGTTCGGCGTCCACCCCGACGGTGGCCTTGATCAACTCGCGCAGGTCGGCCGCGGTGCGCACCTGCCCCTCGTTGAAGGGGTCGAGGATGGCGCGCTCGCCGTCGCACTCCAGGCGCACCAGGAAATGGCCGGGAAAGTTCAGCCCCGCCATCGACCAGCCCAGGGCGCGGGCGGTGTGCAGGAACAGGATGCCCAGTGCCACCGGCAGGCCGCGCCGGCGGTCGATCACCCGCAGCAGGTTGCCGTTCTGGATGTCGTCGTAGGTCAGTTGGTCGCCCTGGTAGCCGTGGCGGGCGATCAGGACCTCCTGAAGAGCGGCGATGCGGTCGTCCAGGGTGTCGTCGTCGGGATCGATGAGGTCGCCGACGTCACGGGCGAGCTGGGTCAGATGCGTACGGTAGAGGGCAAGGTCCTCCTCCGGGTGGTCCAGCACCGCGAACGCCATGGCCGATTCGGCGAGATCGATCTCCTCGTCGGCCAGGACGCCCACGCGTCCCAGGAACTCCTCGGCCTCACGGCGACTGGCAACGGTCGCTTTGGAGCGGCTTCCTTTCCTGCCTCTCATGGGGTTCAAGCCCTCCACGCGTCGACGATATGGCGCGGCCAGCACCAGGGCGTGACCAGCATGACGTCGAACCGCAGCGTCAGTCCGTTGAACTGGGGCCGGCGCGCCAGGAATGCCGACCCGGCCCGCACCAGCCGCGCCCGCTGCGACGGCGATACCGCCTGGGCCGCCTGCCGTAGCGTACGGCGCGCCTTGACCTCGACAATGGCGAGCACGTCGCCCTTGCGGGCAACGATATCGATTTCGCCCACGCCGGAGCGGTAGCAGGCCTCCAGCACCTGATACCCCTTGAGACGCAAGGCCATCCGGCACATCCGTTCGGCCCAGCGCCCGCGCCGGTAGGCGGCTTGCCGCTTATCCGAATCGGTCGTCATCATGCTGACCAGTCTTAACCAGTTCCAATGCCCGAGCATAGACTTCTCGGCGGGGCCATCCTGTGATGTCGGCCACTTCCCGCGCGGCATCCTTGACGCCATGGCGCTTGAGCGCCTCGCGCAGAAGTTGGTCGACGTCGCCGGTCGCCGCCCGCTCGCCAACCGGCGGCGGTCCCACCACCACCACCACCTCGCCCTTGGGCGGTCCCTGCTCGGCGTAGTGCCGGGCCAATTCGGGCAGGGGGCCGCGGCGGACCTCCTCGAACAGTTTGGTCAGCTCGCGGGCCACCGCGGCCTCGCGGTCGCCCAGCACGGAGGCCATGTCGGCCAGGGTGTCGGGCAGGCGCTGTGCGGATTCGAAGAAGATCAGTGTCGCCCGCACCTCGCCCAGTTCTTCCAGCTCGGTGCGCCGGGCGCTCGATTTGTTGGGCAGGAATCCCGCGAACAGGAAGCGGTCGGACGGCAGGCCCGACAGCACCAGCGCCGCCAGCGGCGCGCTCGGCCCCGGCAGGGTGGTGACCTTGACGCCCTCCGCCGCGCAGTCGCGCACCAGCTTGTAGCCGGGGTCGGAGATCAGGGGCGTGCCGGCGTCCGACACCAGGGCAACCGCCTCCCCCGCCTTCAGCCGCGCCATAAGTTGCGGCCGCACCTTGGCGGCGTTGTGCTCGTGATAGGCGATCAGTGTCTTGTGCAGCCCGTGCATCCGCATCAGCTTGGTGGTGACGCGGGTGTCCTCGCAGGCCACGGCGTCGGCGCGGCGCAGGGTATCGAGCGCGCGCAGCGTGATGTCGGCGGCGTTGCCGATCGGGGTCGCGACCACGTAAAGGCCGCCGGGCAGAGGCTCGGCCGGTTTACTTGGCGACTGGCCCCGGTTACCTTCGGGTTGAGGGGTGTCCCCTCCTGGGGCGGAGCGCCCCTTCGCCTGTCCTGATTTGGAGACCGTCGGTGGCACGTTTGGCGACTTTTCCCGGATACGCAGAGTTTCCGCTGGGGCTGGCCCGGCGCGTTGTCGGAGCGGTTCGGCCGGTGCTGCGGGTGGCCGGCGTGCTCGCCCTGGCGGCTTGTTCCTCCAACCTACTGTCCGGCGAGCGGCCGGCGCAAGCGCCTCCGCCACCCCGCGCCGTCGAAGCCGCACCTTTGCCCGTTCCGGAGCCGCCGCCCGCGGCGCAGGACCGGGTGAAGGTGGCGCTTCTGCTGCCGCTGACCGGTCCGAACGCCGCCATCGGGCAGGCGATGCTGAACGCCGCGCAACTGGCGGTGTTCGATCTGGCCGACGACCGCTTCGTGCTGCTGCCCAAGGACACCCAGGGCAACCCGCAGGGGGCCGCCAACGCCGCCCGTCTGGCCATCGCCGAAGGGGTGCAACTGGTGCTGGGGCCGTTGCTCAGCGCCGAGGTTGCGGCGGCCAAGTTCGACGTGGCGACCTCCGGGCTGTCCATGCTGGCCTTTACCAACGACCTGGGCCAGGCCGGCGGCGGCGCCTATGTGATGGGCTTCGTGCCGCAGGACCAGGTGATGCGGGTGATGGGCTACACCCGCTCGCAAGGGGCCGCCCAGGTGGCGGCGCTGGCGCCCAAGTCGGCCTACGGCGACGCCGTCGTCGACGCCTTCTACCGCGCCGCCCAGCAGTTCGGCGCCACCGTCGCCTGGGTGGAACGTTACGACCCGCAGTCGCCCGATCTGGTGCCGCCGGTGCGCAGTCTGGCGAGCCACCAGGGTTTCCAGGCGCTGTTGCTGGCGGAGGCGGGCGAGCGCGCCAAGGCCATCGCCACGCTGCTGCCGGCCAACGGCGTGGATACCAAGTCGGTGCGGCTGATGGGCACCGGCCTGCTCGATGACGCCACCACGTCGCGCGATCCGGCTCTGGCCGGCGCGCTGTACGCCGCCCCGGCGCCCGAGCAGCGCGCCGACTTCGAGGCGCGATTCGAGGCGCTGTACGGCCGCAGGCCGCCGCGCCTCGCCACCATCGCCTACGATGCCACGGCGCTGGCGGCGGTGCTGGGCCGGTCCACCGCGCCCAAGCCCTTCGATTCGTTCAACCTGACCAATCCCTCGGGCTTCGCCGGGCTGGACGGCGTGTTCCGTCTGCGCGGCAACGGGCAGGTGGAACGCGGGTTGGCGGTGTTGCAGGCGACGGCCGATGGCCCCCGCGTGGTCGATCCCGCCCCCACCAGCTTCGTGGCGCTGACGCAGTGAGGCGGACATCGCCCTGAAGCCTGGGGCGCCATGAGCTTCGCCCGCGCCATCGCCACCGTCGGCGGCCTGACCCTGGTGAGCCGCCTTGCCGGTTTTGCCCGCGACATCCTGACCGCCGCCTTCCTGGGCGCCGGGCCGGTGGCGGATGCCTTCTTCGTGGCGCTGAAGCTGCCCAACTTCTTCCGCCGGCTGTTCGCGGAAGGGGCGTTCTCCGTCTCCTTCATCCCGTTGTTCTCCGCCGAACTCCAGGGGCGGGGGCGCGGGGCGGCGGAGGAATTCGCCCGTGATGCGCTGGCGGCGATGCTGGTCATCCTGTTGCCGTTCACCGCCGTGATGATGGCCGCCATGCCGTGGGTGATGCCCCTGCTGGCTCCCGGCTTCACCGACGAGCCGGAAAAGTTCGCTCTGGCGGTGGAACTGACGCGCGCCGCCTTTCCCTACCTGCCGCTGATCTCGGTGGTGGCGCTGTTGGGCGGGGTGCTCAACTCGCTCGACCGGTTCGCGCCGTTCGCGGCGGCGCCGATCCTGTTCAACCTGACCATCATCGCCGGCATCCTGCTGGCCGGGCCGCTAGGGCTGGCGCAGGGCCGCGCCATGGCTTGGGCGGTGTCGGCGTCGGGGCTGGCGCAACTGGTGTGGATGGCGTGGTGGATGCGCCGGGCCGGGATGCGGCTGGGCTTGGTGCGGCCCCGCCTCACGCCGCTGGTGCGCCGGCTGTTCCGGCTGATGGGGCCGGGGGCGCTGGGGGCCGGGGTGATGCAGGTCAACCTGTTCGTCAACATCGTCCTGGCGTCGTTGCTGCCGACCGGCGCGGTATCCCACCTCTACTACGCCGACCGGCTGAACCAGATGCCGCTGGGCATCGTCGGCATTGCCATAGGCACGGCGCTGTTGCCCCGGCTGGCCCGCCATGTCGAAGCCGGCGACGACACCCGGGTGGCCCATGACGTCAGCCGGGGAATCGAATACAGCCTGCTGCTGGGCCTGCCGGCGGCGGTGGCGCTGGCGGTGGCCGCCCATCCGATCATCGCCGTGCTGTTCGAGCGTGGGGCGTTCGACGCGGCGGCGACGGCGGCCACGGCCGGGGCGCTGGCGGCCTACGCCCTCGGCATTCCGGCCTATGTGGTGGTGAAGGTGCTGAGCGCCGCCTACTTTGCTCGGCAGGACACGGCGGGGCCGGTCAAGGTGGCGGTGGCGGTGACCCTGGCCAAC
>DASPMK010000373.1:0-5392 GCA_035627075.1 Azospirillaceae bacterium | reverse complement strand
GGGGGGCACGCCCTCCTCCTCGGGGTAGAAGGCGCGGCCGGGGCGCTTCTCGATGTCCATCTGGTTCAGCTCGAAGTTCCGGAACGCGCCGATCACCGCGTCCACCTGCCCCGACAGGATCGACGGCGACAGCGAGAAGTTGACGTTGATCAGTTCCACGTCGGACAGCTTCAGCCCCGCCTTTTCCAGCATGGCGCCCAGCACCGCGTCCTCGAAGCCGCCGACGGAAAAGCCGACTTTGCGGCCCTTGAGGTCGGCGATGGACTTCACCGGCCCGTCGGCCAGCACCACCACCGAGTTCAACGGCGTGTCCACCAGCGTGCCGATGCGCACCAGCGGCAGCCCCTCGGCCGCCTGGAGCGTCAGTTGCGGCTGGTACGAGACGGCCAGATCGGCCTTGTCGGCAGCCACCAGCTTGGGCGGGTCGTTGGGGTCGGCTGGAGCGATCAGTTCGACCTCCAGTCCGGCATCGGCGAAGAAACCCTTCTCCTGCGCCACCACCAGGGCGGCGTGGTCGGGGTTGACGAACCAGTCGAGGACGACGGTCAGCTTGTCGGCGGCGCGGGCCGGGCCGGCGGCGAACGCCAGGGCGAAGGATAGGGCAAGCGCCAAGGGGGGGGCGAAACGAAGGCGCATCTCGGGTCAACTCCTCTCTTCTTCGGTGGGGATGGTGTCGGGTTGCCAGGGCAGGCTCGCGCGGAGCAGGGCATCGACGGCGGCGTGCAGCGCCACCGCCAGCAACGCCAGCACCACCAATGCCGCGAACATCAGGTCGGTCTGCATCCGCGCGTTGGCGTGCAGCATCAGGTATCCCAGGCCGGACGACGACCCGACCCACTCGCCGATCACCGCCCCGATGGGGGCGACGGCCGCCGCCACCTTCAGGCCGGAGGCGAAGGCGGGTAACGCCGCCGGCAGGCGTACGTGCCGCAGCGCCGCCCAGCGCGAGGCTCCCATGGTGCGGGCAAGGTCCAGCCAGCCGGGTTCGGTGCGGCGCAGACCGTCGAACAGCGAGGCGGTGACGGGGAAGTAGATCACCAGCGTCGCCATGGCGACCTTGGAGGCCATGCCGTAGCCCAGCCACAGCACCAAAAGCGGCGCCAGGGCGAACACCGGGATGGCTTGGCTCACCACCACCACCGGCATCAGCCAGCGGCGGGCGGCCTGGAAGTAGGCCATGGTCAAGGCGCTCGCCAGTCCCAGCACCACGCCCGCCACAAGACCCGCCAGGATCTCGGTGGCGGTGGTGACGGCATGGCCGGCGATGAGCGGTCCTCGGCTCACCAGCGCCTCGGCCACGCTTAGCGGCCCCGGCAGGATATAGCGCGGCACGCCGGTCGCCCACACCAGACCCTGCCAGCCAGCGACGAGGCCGGCGGCGGTAACCAGCGGGCGGGCAAGCGGCCTCATGGCTCGTCTCCCGCCAGCCGGGCCAGCAGCACGGCCTGCATCGCGAGGAGTTTCGGGTCCGCGGGGTCGCGGGGGGGTGCCTTGGGCGGCGTCAGGGCCGGGCCGATGGTGGCGGGGTGGCCGGTCATCACATGGACGCGATGGCCGAGCCGCAACGCCTCCAGCGGGTCGTGGGTCACCAGCAGCACCGTCCGCCCGGCCAGCAGACGGGCCGCCAGGTCTTGCAAGCGCAGCCGGGTCAGGGCGTCGAGCGCGGAGAACGGCTCGTCCATCAGCACCACCGGCCGGTCTTCCATCAAGGTGCGGGCCAGCGCCACCCGTTGCCGCATCCCGCCCGACAGGGCCGCCGGCCGCTCGTCCTCGCGCCCGTCCAGGCCCACGAGATCGAGCAGGGCGCGGGCGCGCGTTTCCCGCTCGGCTGACCGCGCGGCCCCGCGCAGCCGGTCGCCCACCAGCACGTTGTCGAGCACCGACAGCCAGGGCAGCAGCAGGTCCTGTTGCGCCATATAGGCGACCCGGCCCTCCAGCGGCCGGTCGTCGGAGGCGGTGACGCGGGTGGGGGGCTCGGGCGCCGCCAGCCCGGCGATCAGGCGAAGGAGCGTCGTCTTGCCGACGCCCGAGGGGCCGAGCAGGCAGGTGCAGGCGGCCGGTTCGAGGGTGAAACCCAGATCCTGGAACAGCGGGGTGCCGGCGTGGCTCAAACGCGCGTCCGACACCCTGACCCCTACGGGGGCCGGCAAGTCCGGCAGGATGATACCCATCATGGTTCACTGATCCCTACGCCGGTGTTAGCCGGATCAGGTTCCAGGGGTCGTCCTTAATGGCAGGACCTCTCAGCCGACGGCCGGCTCCCCCCAGTGATTAGGTGGGTGGTATGACAGTTTTGGGGTGGTGGCGCAAGGACACCGGCTCAGTTCGACCGAACCAGCCCGCTTTCCGGCGCTTCCGCCTCCAGGCTCGCCTGCATGCCGTAGAGCCGGCTGTAGATGCCGCCGCGCTTCAGCAGTTCGGCATGGGTGCCAACCTCGGCCACCTTGCCGTGGTCCAGCACGTAGATGCGGTCGGCGTCCACCACGGTGGACAGGCGGTGCGCCACCACCACGGTGGTGCGGCCCTGCTGGAGGGTGCGCAGCGCACCCTGCACGGCGCGTTCGGACTCGGTGTCCAGCGCCGAGGTGGCCTCATCCAGCAACAGGATGGGGGCGTTGCGCAGCATGGCGCGGGCAATGGCGATGCGCTGGCGCTGGCCGCCCGACAGCTTGACGCCGTGCTCGCCCACCACCGTATCGTAACCCTGGGGCAGGCGCGAAATGAAGTCGTGGGCGGCGGCCCCCCTGGATGCGGCGATCACCTCGGCTTCGGAAGCGTCGGGGTTGCCGTACATGATGTTGGCGCGGATGGTATCGTCGAACAGCGCCACCTCCTGACTGACCAGGGCGATATGGGCGCGCAAGGACGCCAGCGTGGCGTCGCGCACATCGGTCCCGCCGATGGTCACGGCGCCCGATCCCACGTCATAGAAGCGCGGGATCAGGTTCAGCACGGTCGATTTGCCGGCGCCCGACGCGCCCACCAGCGCCACCGTCGTGCCCGCCGGCACCTCCAGGGTGATGCCGCGCAACGCCGGCTTGTCGTCGGCGTAGGCGAAATGCACGCCGTCGAAGCGGATGCCGTAGTGTTCGACCTGAAGCGGTTTGGCACCGGGGCGGTCGACGATCGAGGGTTCGATATCGAGAAGCTCGAACACCCGGTCGGCGGACGCCAGGCCCGACTGGAACTGGGCGTTCAGCTTGGCCAGACGCTTGATCGGGTCATAGGCGAGCAGGAAGGCGGTGATGAACGAGAACAACTCGCCCGTGGTCCTCACGCCGTTGATCACCTGGAAGCCGCCGTAGACGATCACCGTGACGATGGCGACGCCGCTCAGGATTTCGGTCACCGGCGTGGAGATGGCCGAGACGCGGAAGGCCTTGTGGGTCAGCTCATACAGCCGCTCGACCAGCGCGCCCACCCGCTTGCGCTCGTAGGCCTCCATGCCATAGGCCTTGACGTGGCGGGCGCCCTGGAAGGTCTGGTTGAGCGCGGTGGTGAAAGCGCCGATCTCCTCCTGGGTCGAGCGCGAGACGCGCCGCATGCGCCCGCCGATGCGCGCCACGAAGATGGCGGCGGCCGGGAACACCACGAAGGACGCCGAAGCCAGCACCCAGTCCTGGTAGAACATCACCGACACCAGGATAGCCAGTGTCAGCGTGCTTTTGCCGATGCCGGTCAGGCACTCGGCCACCGAGTAGCGCATGACGTTGACGTCGTTGACCAGCCGCGTGATCAGGTGGCCGGCGGTGGTGCCGTGATAGAAGGAAAGGTCGGCCCGCAGAAGATGCGCGTACATCCGGTGCTGGGCTTCGGCCACGATGCGCTGGCCGATGTAGTTCATCTGCACCTGATGCAGGTAGGTGGAAACGCCCCTCAGCGCGAACACCACCAGCACCATCGCCGCCACCTGATACAGCCGCGCCTGATCCTTGGCCTGGAACACATCGTCGATGATCGGTTCCATCAACTTGGCCAGCGCGCCGTCCATGCCGGCGGCGACGGCCATGAAGACCAGCGCCCACGCCAGACGCCAGCGGTGCGGCAGAAGATGATCCCCGGCAAGCCGGCGCAGAAGCGTCCAACTGGTGGTGTGGGGGCGGGCGGTGTCAAAGGATTGGGACAAGGGAAGGCGCGGGGTTGGATGGCGCGAAAGGAACAGCCCCCATCGCCGTGGGCGGTCGGCGGCTGTCCAGGCGGGCTCGATAGCACAAACAGGGCGGAAGTACATCCCCCAACCCGGTTCCGGGCCGGTGGGGCCTGTGACTTATCGCTTTGTTAACCGAACAAAAATAGGATTGATCCCCATAAAACGCCTATCTTTTCGATGCAGGAGTCCGCGATGGCCAACACCGGGGCCCATACCGCGATGGTTCACGGCGGCCCCCAAGGGCGGGCGCGTCCCCGGATCGGGTTGGCGCTGGGCGGCGGCGTCGCCCGCGGCTGGGCTCACATCGGCGCCGTGCGGGCGCTGAAGCGCCATGGCATCGAACCGGATGTCATCGCCGGGTCGTCGGTGGGGGCGCTGGTGGGGGGGCTGAGCCTCGCCGGCCGGCTCGACACCCTGGAGGAATGGGCGCGCGGCCTGACCCGCTTCAAGATCGTCGGCTACCTCGATCTGCGCCTGCGTTCGGGCGGCGGGCTGATCGGCGGCGACCGGTTGGTGGCCGAGATGCGTCGGCATCTGGGCGATCTGCGCATCGAGGAGTTGCCGATCCCTTTCGTGGCGCTGGCGACCGATCTGGTCACCGGCCACGAGGTCTGGCTCAACCAGGGCGGGATGGTGGACGCGTTGCGCGCCTCGTTCTCGCTGCCGGGCGTGTTTCCGCCGGTCAAGGTGGACGAGCGATGGCTCGTCGACGGGGCGCTGGTCAACCCGGTGCCGGTGTCGGTGTGCCGGGCGTTGGGCGCGGATATGGTGATCGCGGTCAACCTTTCCGCCGACCTCATCGGCAAGGCGCGCAAGCCGGGGGCGCCGGTGCCGACGGCGGCCGGCTTCGACCTCCTGCGTTTCCTGGAGGAGGTGCCGGAGCCGCCGTCGGCGCCCTCGGCGATGGGCGCCCTGGCCCGGCGCATCTTCCACCGCGATTACGACGGCCCCAGCCTGTTCGGCGTGATGGTGTCCTCGCTCAGCATCATCACCGACCGCATCACCCGATCGCGTCTGGCGGGCGAACCGCCGGACGTCCACATCGCCCCGCGCATCGGCCACATCGGCCTGTTGGAATTCGATCGCGCCGACGAGGCCATCGCGCTGGGCGAGGAGGCGGTGGAGCGGGTACTGCCCGAACTTCAGGACGCCTTCACCGTGTTCGCCAACGGGGCGCACGCCCCCCGCGAGGGGTGATGGCGGCGTCGCTCACCGCTTCTTCTTTTTGGCGTCGTTACCGTA
>DASPMK010000372.1:0-23595 GCA_035627075.1 Azospirillaceae bacterium | reverse complement strand
CACCGACCTGTCCTTCGGCATCATCCGCGTCGCCCTTAAGCACGGTTGCGTGCCGCACGGCAACGCCAAGGCCCGCGTGGTGGCGTGGAACCTGCCCGACCCGGTGCCCATCCACCGCGAGCCGATCTACACGCCGCGCCGCGATCTGGTGGCCCAGTATCCGGCTATCGAGGACCGGCGCGACTACCGCCTGCCGCAACTGGCGCGCAGCGTCCAGGCACGCGACGTGTCCAGGGACTTTCCGTTCATTCTCACCTCCGGACGCCTCGTCGAGTACGAGGGCGGCGGCGAGGAGACGCGCTCCAACCGCTGGCTGGCCGAACTTCAGCAGACCATGTTCGCCGAGGTCAATCCGGCCGACGCCGGCCGCCTGGGCATCGCCGACGGCGATTGGGTCTGGGTCCACGGGCCGGAAAACAACGCGAAAGCCAAGGTCAAGGCGCTGGTCACCGAGCGGATCGGCAAGGGGGCGGTGTTCATGCCGTTCCACTTCTCCGGCTTCTGGCAGGGGCAGGACTTGCGGAACCTGTATCCGCCGGGCACCGACCCCATCGTGCTGGGCGAGCCCTGCAACGGGGTGACCACCTACGGCTACGACCCCGTGACTTTCATGCAGGAAACCAAGGTCACGCTGTGCCGTGTCGAACGGGCGTGATGGGGAGGCTTAGATCATGGCACGCATGACGTTCCTGTGTGACTCGGACCGCTGCATCGAATGCAACGCCTGCGTCACCGCCTGCAAGAACGAACACGAAGTTCCCTGGGGCATGAACCGCCGACGGCTGATCACACTGAACGACGGCATGCCGGGGGAGAAGTCCATCTCCATGTCCTGCATGCACTGTACCGACGCGCCCTGTGCCGCGGTATGCCCGACCGACTGCTTCTACACCACGGCGGACGGGGTCGTGCTGCACGACAAGGATACCTGCATCGGCTGCGGCTACTGCTTCTACGCCTGCCCGTTCGGCGCGCCGCAGTACCCGCAGGCCACCAACTTCGGCGGTCGGGGCAAGATGGACAAATGCACCTTCTGCGCCGCCGGTCCCCTGGAGGACAACACGCCGGCCGAATACCAGAAATACGGCTCCAACCGGCTGGCCGAAGGCAAGTTGCCGCTGTGCGCCGAAATGTGCTCGACCCGCGCGCTGATGGCCGGCGACCAGGAGGTGCTGGCCGACATCTACGCCGAGCGGGCGGTCCGCCGGGGCTTCGGCTCGGGCGCCTGGGGCTGGGCCACCGCGTATGGGCAAACCGACGCCGGCGATGCATAAGGAGGAAAGCCATGCGTCTCAGCATTCGATTCCTGCTGGCCGTTCTCCTGCTGCTGGCGGCGCCGGCGGCCCGCGCGCAGCTTGACCAGATTCCGGGACCGAACTCGCCGGCCTCCAAGGAACAGGTGCAACTCTACCGCCCGGCCGAGGACAAGATCATCGGCCGGGTCAGCATCCCCGATGCCAAGGCCGCCGTCCTGGTCCAGCCCGAGGGGCGGGACTGGCGGGTGTTCCGCAACGTCGGCCTGCGCATCGCCGCCACGGTGATGATCGTCGGCATGCTGGTACTGCTGGCGGTCTTTTACTTCAAGCGCGGCACCGTGGAGATCAACGCGGGTCGTTCCGGGCGGACCATCACCCGCTTCACCGGCCTGGAGCGCTTCGCCCACTGGACCACCGCCGTCAGCTTCCTGGCGCTGGCGCTGACGGGGCTGACCGTGCTGTTCGGCCGGCTGCTGCTGATCCCCCTCATGGGGCACGAGACGTTCGCCGCCTTCGCCCAGTGGAGCAAGATGGTCCATAACTTCTTCAGTGCGCCGTTCGTGGTGGGGCTGCTGTTCATCCTCGTGCTGTGGATACGCCACAACCTGCCGGAACGGGCGGACATCGTGTGGCTGAAGTGCGGCGGCGGCCTGTTCGAGCGGGGCTGCGAACACCCCGAGGCCGGCAAGTTCAACGCCGGTCAGAAGCTCTTGTACTGGACCGTGCTGTTGGGCGGCATTGTCATGACGGCGACCGGCGTGATGCTGATGTTTCCGTTCGCCGTGGCCGGGATCGGCGGCATGCAGTTCTCCCACATCGTGCATTCGGTCTTGGGGGCGCTGCTGTTTACCCTGATCCTCGGCCACATCTACATCGGCAGCATGGGCATGGAAGGGGCGTTCGACGCCATGGGCTCGGGCCAAGTCGACGAGAACTGGGCCCGAGAGCACCACAGCCGCTGGTACCGGGAGGAAAAGCGGCGCCTGGGGGGCGAAGCCGGGGCGGAGTAACCGGGTGGAGTAACGGGGCGGACAAACCCCGCCCCAACACCGCCCCTACTGCCAGCCCCGCTCGGCCGGGGAACCGCTTTGGCTGACGCGCGCGCCGGTCGTGGCGAAGGCGGTGTCGGCCGACCGGCCGAAATAGGTCGGCAGGACGTAACCGGCGCCCAACGCCAGGACGGCGATGGCGACGAGGCTCAGCAGGAATGCCTTCATGGCTTGATCCTCCCTTGGTTCGTTAGTGACGGTAGTCGTCCGCCGTCCGCGTCACCGGGCGGGGCGGACCGGCCAGCGGATTGTCGCCGGCCTCGATCTGGGCGATGACGCGGCAGTCGCCGCACATGCGGATGCGCTCGATGGCGGCCGAGCCCTCGCCGTACATCCAATGCCGGCCCGCCAGTTTTTCGACGATGCGGTCGATGGAGGCGCGGGTGCCGAAGGGTTTGCCGCAGCGGATGCACAGCGCCGGCTCCTCCTCCTTCACCAGCAAGGGCCGGCGGGCGTCGTCGCCGAAGTTCAGGCGCGGCGCCAGCGCGATCACCTTTTCCGGGCAGGTGGCGCGGCACAGGCCGCACTGCACGCAGGCCGCTTCGGTGAAGCGCAGTTCCGGCCGCTCGGTCCCGGTGGTCAGCGCCCCGGTGGGGCAGACCTGGGCGCAGGCGAGGCACAGGGTGCAGCCCTGGGTATCCACCACCAGGCCACCGAAGGGGGCGCCGGCCGGCAGTTCCAGGATGTCCGACGGCTCGACCGCCGCCTCGTGCAGCGCGCCCAGCGCCAGCCGGGCCAGCGCCCGCTTGTCGCCCAGCGGCAGGAAGGACGCGCCTGACACGCCGTCGCGCGGCGGCAGATCCGCCAAGGCGGCGCCCAGCGCGTCGGGGTCGGCGGTTTCGATCACGCCCACCCGGTCCGCGCCAAAGCCCAGACCGTCCAGGATGACGCCGGACAGGGCCAGGGTTTCCGCCAGCGCCGGCCGCCCGTCCTGCCAGCGCGGATCGGCCAGCACCCGCAGCTCGGCGGCACCGTAGGCGAAGGCCGCCATCACCGCCTCCAGGCCGAATTGGCTGACCGCGTCCAGCGCCAGGGGAATCACCCGCGCCGGCAGGCCGTCGCCGTGGCGGGCCAGCATGTCGATCAGCGGCTCGCCGTGGTCATGGTCGTGGACCAGGATCACCGGCCGCTGGCCGCCCGCCGCCGCGTAGGTCCGCAGCAAGGTGCGCAGGCGCAGGACCGTGGTGTCGGGCGGCGCCAGGGTGTGGGTGGCGGCGCTGGTCGGGCAGACGGTTCCGCAGGCGCCGCAGCCGGCGCAGACGAATACGTCGATGGCGACATGGTCGCCGTTGGGGCGGATGGCGCCGGTCGGGCAGGTGTCGAGGCAGCGGGTGCAGCCCACGCGGCGCGAACGGGAGTGGGCGCAACGATCGGCGACGTAGGTGACATAGCGCGGCTTGTCGAACTCTCCCACCAGGTCGGCCGCCCGCATGATCGCCTGCTCAACGTCGGCGGGGCGGCGGGGATCGGGGCGGAGATAGCCATCGCGCACCGCATGCGCCGGAAACAGCGGCGTGCCGCCGCTCAGGTCCAGGATGAGGTCGCAGCGGGATTTCGCCCCGTCGCGGCCCGGCCCGAAGGTCAGCGCGTGGCGTGAGGACGGGGAGGGGTGGGCGAAGTCGTCCACCACCAGCTCGAACGCGCCGAGGTGGCCGGCGGCGTTGCGGATGGTGCCCTTGACCACCGGGAAGGCGGTGGCGCGCGGCGGGGTTACCGCCTTGGGCTTCGTCAGCACGACCGTGACGTCCAGCCGGTCCATCAGCCGCCGCCCGGCTTCGATCGCCGCCTCGTCGCGGCCGTAAATCAGGACCGCCCCTTGCGAGCGCTGGGTGACCGCCGGGGCCCTGGGCAGGGGGAGGGCGGCTTCGGCCAGCAGGGCGGTGATCTTGGGATGCGCCTCGGCGGCCTCATAGGACCAGCCCGCCCGCTCGCGGATGTTGGTGAAGATGACATCCGTGCCGGGCCGATGCTCGGCGATCTTCTCCTCGAACAAGGGTTGTTCCTGGGTGCAGGCGACCAGCAGCGGCTCACCGTTGAGCGCGGCGAGAAAGCGCTCGATCTGAGCCCGGCACAGTTGGTGGGCGACAGCATCGGCCCCGATGCCGTCCAGCGGCATGGTCCCTTCACAATTGCAAACAATAACGGTGCGTTCCCCGACTTTCATGGTACCTCTGTTATCGTTGTTTGTTTGGCGTCATCTTGCGCGAGGATGGAATAATATTTGTTCTGAAAAACAAGGCGCCAAGTATCGATTGATGAATCAGGGAGGAGCCGGCATGAACGAAGACACCTTCAACATGGAAGTCCGCAAATTCCTCAAGCAACTGGGGGTAACGTCCCAGCGTGCCATGGAGGCGGCGGTGCGCGCCGCCGTGGCGTCGGGCCGTCTCAAGGGCGATGAGGTGCTGAAGGCGCGGGCGGTGGTCACTCTTGATGGGCTGGAGCTGCGGCACGAGGTTACCGCCGACATCCCCCTTGAGTGATACGGGCGGCGCTTGAACACTTCCATGATTTGCCGCCCGTATCCCCCTTTCGCACAGTGCTCCGCACAGTGCTGTCGGGTTTGAACCAAAGGCGGTTGATGGAAGCCATCAACCGCCTTTGGTATGACATCAGTGCCCCGACCGCCGCACGGCATCGCGCAGCACCACGGCCAGTGCGTTGACGGCAAGGCACAGGGCGATCAGCACCATGCCGAGCGCCAGAGCCAGCGGCAGGTTGCCCCGGCTGGTCTCCAGGGCGATGGCGGTGGTCATCACGCGCGTTACCGGATCGATGTTGCCGCCGACGATCATCACCGCCCCAACCTCCGCCGCCGCCCGGCCGAACCCGGCGAGCACGGTGGTCAGCAGGCTGAACCGCCCGTCCCACAGCAGGACCGCAATGGTTTGCAGCGGCGTGGCGCCCAGCGAGCGCAGATGCTCGTCGTATTCCTCCAACAGATCGGTGGCAGTCTGCCGCGCCAGGGCGGCAATCACCGGCAGCACCAGCACGGCTTGGGCCAGCACCATCGCCGTGGGCGTGAACAGCAGGCCCAGCGCCCCCAGCGGCCCGCTTCGCGACAGCAGCAGGTAAAGCCCCAGGCCCACCACCACCGGCGGCAGGCCCATGAAGGCGTTCAGCAGCACGACGACGGCCCGGCGACCGGGAAAGCGCACCGTCGCCACGGCAGCCCCCAGCGGCAGGCCGATCAGGGCGGCCAGCGTCACCGCCGACAGGCTGACCCGCAGGGACAACAGCACGATGCGCGTCAACTCCGGATCGACCCGCGCGACCATGTTGAAAGCCAGGACGGCGGCCGATCCGAAGTCGTTCATGCGCCCGTCTGATCGGCATTGGGGAAGAACAGCGGTGCGCCGTGGACGCCATAGGCGCCGATGATCCGCTGCCCCTCGGGCGACACCAGCCAGTCGATGAAGGCTTGCCCGTCGGCCGCCTTGACATGCGGGTGGCGGGCCGGATTGGCCAGGATCACGCCGTACTGGTTGAACAGCCGCCGGTCGCCCTGGACCAGCACGGCCAAGTCGCGCTTGTTGGCAAAGCTGACCCAGGTGCCCCGGTCGGCCAGGGTGTAGGCACCCATGGCGGCGGCGGTGTTCAACGTCGGCCCCATGCCCGACCCGGTTGGGCGATACCAACCGCCGACAGGATCGACGTTCGCCGCTTGCCACAGCGCCGCTTCGGCCTTGTGGGTGCCGCTGTCGTCGCCGCGCGAGACGAATGGCGCCTTCGCGGCGGCGATCTTCTTCAGCGCCTCGGCCGCGTCGGTCAGGCCGTGGATGCCGGCAGGATCGTTGCGCGGTCCCACCAGGACGAAGTCGTTGTACATCACCGGCCGGCGCTCGACGCCGTAGCCCTCGGCGACGAAGGCCTCTTCCGAGGGCTTGTGGTGGACAAACAGCACGTCGGCATCGCCGCGCTTGGCAAGGTCGATGGCCTGTCCGGTGCCGCGTGCCACGACGCGGACCTCGATGCCGGTTCGGGCGGTGAACGCCGGCAGGATCGCCTTGAACAGGCCGGAGTCCTCGGTCGAGGTGGTCGAGGCGACGATGATGAACCGCTCGTCGGCCTGGGCGCGCCCGGCCAACAGGGCCAGCGTCAGGACGGCGACAGCCAGGAGCCGTCTCACCATGCCAATCGTCCCTCCAGAAAGGCCCGCGCCTCCGGGCTGGCCGGGCGGCGGAAGAAGCCGGCAGCCGGGGCGTGCTCGACAAGGCGGCCCCGATGCAGGAACACCACCTCGTCGGCCAGACGCCGCGCTTGGCCCAGGTCGTGGGTGGTCAGCACGATCTTGGTACCGGCGGAGGCGATGACCTCGATGATCGCCTCCACCGCCTGGGTGGCGGCGGGGTCGAGGCTGGCGGTGGGCTCATCGAGGAACAGCACCTGCGGCTCCAGCGCCCAGGCCCGCGCCAGCGCCAACCGCTGCTGCTCGCCACCGGATAGCAGCCGGGCCGGGCGACGGGCGAGGGGGGCAAGGCCGGTTCGCTCCAATGCCACCGCCGCCCGTTCCCGGCGACCGGGAAGGCCGCGCAGCTTCAGGGCGTGTTCGACGTTGGCCGCCACCGACCGGCGCAGCATCACCGGACGCTGGAAAACCATGGCGTGGCGCGGGTGGCCATTGCCGACGCCGCCCCACGTCACCCGCCCCCGGGTCGGGACGATCAGCCCGTGGCATAACCGCAGCAGCAGACTTTTCCCGGCACCGTTCGGCCCCAGCACCACGGTGCGCGAGCCAGCGGTAAGATTGAGGGACAAATCGTCGATCAGCGGCAGCCCGGCGGGGGCGAACGACACCCGTTCCAACGCCAGGGGCAGGATCGACGGCTCGGCTTCCACAAAGGGAATCGGGCGCGTCCAAACCAAGTCGGTCAACGCCATCCTTCCTCCCCACGCGGCGCCGATAAGCTAACAAAGGTGGCCGCGTGGGGGTTCCCACCCCAGCCCTTGTGGGTTACCCCCGGGTCGCGGCCTTGGCATCGGCTGTTTCCTCATCATGGACAGCTACCTGATCAAGCCGAACCCCGAGGACTGCCGCCTGTGGCGCGTCGCCACCGGCAGCGACGAACAGGGACGCCCGCTGGAAGTGGCGATGCCGGTCGAGCGGCCCTTGACCCTGTTCCTGAACGGCCAGGAGATCGTCACCTTGATGACCGTCGGGGATTACCCGGAATATTTGGCGGTGGGTTATCTCCTGAACCAGAACATGCTGCGCCCCGACGACGAGGTGACGGCCGTCGATTACGACGAGGAGATCGAAACGGTGGTCGTGCGCACCCGACGCCCGACCGACTACGAGCAGAAGCTGAAGAAGAAGGTCCAGACCTCGGGCTGCGCCCAGGGCACCGTATTCGGCGATATGATGGAGAAGTTCGAGCACGTCCGCCTGCCCGACGAGGCGCGGGTGCATACGTCGTGGCTGTTCGCGCTGCTTCACACCATCAGCACGACGCCGAGCCTTTACTTGAAGGCGCGTTCGATCCACGGCTGCGTGCTGTGCCAGGAGAACCGGCCGCTGGTGTTCATGGAGGACGTCGGCCGCCACAACGCGGTGGACAAGATCGCCGGCTACATGTTCCGCCATGGCCTGACCGCCGCCGACAAAATCTTCTACACCACCGGCCGCCTGACCAGCGAGATGGTCATCAAAACCGTGCAGATGGGCATTCCGGTGCTGGTGTCGCGCCAGGGTTTTTCCGCCTGGGGAGCGGAACTGGCGCGCGAGGCGGGATTGACGCTGATCGGACGGGCCAAGGGGGCACGGTTCATCGCCATTTCCGGCGAGCACCGCATCGTCTTCGACGCCAATGCCCACGCGGTTGCCGAACGCCGCAAGGTCGGCTGAATTACCCGCAATCCAGGGCGCTGAACGGCAGGAACCCGACCAGGGCACCCGGTTCCACCGCCGTCAGGTCTTCCGGCAGTTCCACCAACCCGTCGCTTTCGACCATGGAGGACAAGACACCGGCGCCCTCGCGCGGGTGCTTGCGGACAACGGGGGCGCCGCCGGTTTCGTGCGCCAGGATGGCGCCGCCGGTTTCGTGCGCCAGGATGGCGCGCAGGTACTCGCGGCGGCCGGCTTTCTTGCGGTAGGCGAAGTCGGCGCGCACCGGGAAGGGGATCGGCGCCGGCGCGTCGGCCCCCATCAGCCGCAGCAGCAAGGGGCGTGCCACCTTCAGGAAGGTCACCATCACCGCCACCGGGTTGCCGGGCAGGCCGATGAACGGGGTGCCGCCGATCCGGCCCAGCGCCACCGGGCGGCCCGGCTTGATCGCCAGCCGCCAGAAGTGCAGGGCGCCCAACCGCTCGACCACCGCCTTGACGTGGTCCTCCTCGCCGGCGGACACCCCGCCCGAGGTCAGCACCAGATCGTGCGCCGGGCCGGCGGCGGCCAGCGCGTCGATGAGGTCGCCAGGATCGTCGGGCAGAATGCCGAGATCGGTGACGGCGCACCCCAGCCGCCGCAACAGCGCCATCAGGCTGTAGCGATTGGCGTCGAAGATGCAATTTTCCGGCGGTGCGCCGGTCAGCGCCACCGGGTCGCGCACCTCGTCGCCGGTGGAGAACACCGCCACCCGCAGGGGGGCGCGCACCACCAGCGTTCCCTGGCCCAGCGAGGCGGCCAGTCCGATGTCCTGGGGCTTCAGACGACGGCCGGCGGCCAGCACGACCTGACCCCGCGCCACATCCTCGCCGGCCTTGCGACGGTTGGCGCCGCGCTTGATGCCGGGGCGGATGATGACGGTATCGCCCTCGGCGCGGCAGTCCTCCTGCATCATCACGGTGTCGAAGCCCTCGGGCATCGGGGCGCCGGTGAAGATGCGCACCGCCTCGCCGCGCCGTCCCGGCCGACCCAGCGACCGGCCGGCGGCGACGCGGCCGGTGACGGGCAGGGTGGTTTCCGCATCACGCGACAGGTCATCGAAGAACACGGCGTAGCCGTCCACCGCCGAGTTGTCGTGCGGCGGCACGTCGAACGGTGCCGCCACGCCCCGCGCCAGCACCCGGCCCAGCGCGTCGGTCAGCGGCACCGATTGCTCCGCCGTGACCGGCTCCAGCCGCGCCAGAAGCTGGTTCAGCGCTTCGTCCACCCTCATCAGGCGGTCGGAACCGGCAAAGGGATCGCCGCCGGGCGGCGTGAGGGGACTGAGTTGGGCCATACCCGGCAGCGTGCCACACCGGGGCGGCGAGCCAACGGGCGCTTGCGGGGTAATCCCCTGCCCGAAGCGCTTGGGCGGGCAAGGATTCCTGTCATGCCATACCCAGACACCGCCGCCGTCATCCTCGCCGGAGGGCTCGCCCGTCGCATGGGCGGGGGAGACAAGGGGCTGCTCGCCGTGGGCGGCATTCCCATCATTCAGCGGGTGATCGCCATCATCCGCCCGCAGGTAGGCGCCCTGGTGCTCAACGCCAACGGCGACCCCGCCCGTTTCCAGTCCTTGGGCTTGCCGGTGGTGCCGGACTCGGTGCCGGATTTCGCCGGGCCGCTGGCCGGGGTGCTGGCCGGGCTGGATGCCCTGCCGCCGGGGTGCCGCTGGCTGTTGTCGGTGCCGTCCGACACGCCGTTCCTGCCCGCCGACTTGGCCAGCCGGCTGCACGCCGCCGTCACGGGCGCCGATATCGCCTGCGCCCGTTCAGACGGCCGCCGCCATCCGGTGGCGGCCCTGTGGCCCGCCGGTCTGGCCCCGGCGCTGCGCCACGCCCTGACGGTGGAGGGCGTGCGCAAGATGGAAGCCTTCACCCAGCACTACCGGGTGGCGCTGGCGGATTTCCCGATCGATCCCGTCGATCCCTTCTTCAACGCCAACACCCCCGAGGATCTGGCCGAGGCGGAACGGCTGCTGGCGCTTACCCGGCTAGCGCCTGGGCGTGGTGGCGGAGGTGATCGTCGATGAAACTGGCGATGAAGTAGTAGCTGTGGTCGTAGCCGGGCTGGCGGCGCAGGGTCAGCGGGTGACCGGCCTCGGCCGCCGCCCGCTCCAGGGCTTCCGGCTTCAGTTGCGTCGCCAGGAAGCTGTCGTCCTCTCCCTGATCGACCAGGATCGGCAGCCGCTCGGCGGCTTGCGCGATCAGGGCGCAGGTATCCCATTCCTCCCATGCCCGGCGGTCGGGGCCGAGATAGCGGCGGAACGCCTTCTCGCCCCATGGACAACTCATCGGGTTGGCGATTGGCGCGAACGCCGACACCGAGCGGTAGCGGCCGGGATGGCGCAAGGCGCTAATCAGGGCGCCGTGCCCGCCCATGGAATGGCCGGAAACGGCGCGGCGGTCGGTGACGGGGAGGGTGGCTTCGACCAGTTCCGGCAACTCCCGCACCACGTAGTCGTGCATGCGGTAGTGCCGCGCCCAAGGCTCCTGCGTAGCGTTGACATAGAAACCCGCCCCCAGCCCGAAGTCCCAGGCGCCATCGGGATCGCCCGGCACGCCCGGCCCTCGCGGGCTGGTGTCCGGGGCGACGATGGCGATGCCCAGTTCCGCCGCCAGCCGCATGGCGCCGGCCTTCTGCATGAAATTCTCATCCGTGCAGGTCAGGCCCGACAGCCAATAGAGCACCGGCACCGGCCGCTCCGGGCGGACTTGCGGCGGCAGGTACACGGCGAACACCATGTCGCAGTCCAACACCGCCGAGCGGTGGCGATACCGCCGGTGCCAGCCGCCGAAGCACTTGTTGGCCGATACGAGGTCCATGAGCTGTCCCTCAGTAAAGGATCACCGAGCGGATGCTTTTGCCCTCGTGCATCAGGTCGAAGGCGGTGTTGATCTCGTCGAGGCCCATGGTGTGGGTGATGAAGGTGTCCAGTTCGAAATCGCCCTTCATGTAGCGTTCGACATAGCCCGGCAGTTCCGACCGGCCGCGCACCCCGCCGAAGGCCGAACCGCGCCAGACGCGGCCGGTCACCAGTTGGAACGGACGGGTGGAGATTTCCTCGCCGGCCCCGGCAACGCCGATGATGACCGACTCGCCCCAGCCCTTGTGGCAGCATTCCAGCGCCGCCCGCATCACCTTGACGTTGCCGATGCACTCGAACGAGTAATCGACGCCGCCGTCGGTCAATTCGACCAGCACCTCCTGGATCGGCCGGTCGTAATCCTTGGGATTGATGACGTCGGTGGCGCCCAGTTGCCTGGCGATCTCGAACTTCGACGGGTTGATGTCGATGCCGATGATGCGCGACGCCCTGGCCATGGCGGCGCCGATGATGGCCGACAGGCCGATGCCGCCCAGCCCGAAGATGGCGACCGTGGCACCCGGCTCCACCTTGGCGGTGTTCAGCACCGCGCCGATGCCGGTGGTCACCCCGCAGCCCAGCAGGCAGACCTTCTCCAGCGGCGCTTCCTTGCTGATCTTCGCCACGGCGATTTCCGGCAGCACCGTGTACTCGGAGAAGGTGGAGGTGCCCATGTAGTGGAACACCGGCTTGCCCTTGCAGGAAAACCGCGTGGTGCCGTCGGGCATCAGACCCTTGCCCTGGGTGGCGCGGATGGCCTGGCACAGGTTGGTCTTGCCGGAGCGGCAGAACTTGCACTCGCCGCATTCCGGCGTGTAGAGCGGGATCACATGATCGCCCGGCTGGAGCGTGGTCACCCCCGGCCCGACCTCCTCGACCACCGCGCCGCCCTCGTGGCCCAGGATGGCGGGGAAGAGGCCCTCGGGGTCGGCGCCGGACAGGGTGTAGGCGTCGGTGTGGCAGACGCCGGTGGCCACCACCCGCAGCAGCACTTCCCCCGCCTTCGGCCCGGCGACCTCAACCTCCTCGATTTCCAGGGGGCGTCTGGCCTCCCAGGCAACCGCCGCGCGCGACTTGATCATGGCTTTCCCCTGCCGCTTTCCGTTGAGCGTTGCATGAACGCTCCGACGGAAATGGTCAAGAGGGAGCGCCGGTCAACCGTAACGTCGCCTTCATCAGCACCACCGTGTAGGGGTTCCAGGTGGACATCATGAAGTAGATGTCGGAATGGCCGCCCGCCACCCCCTTGGTGAAGGACGAAATCATGTACGGGGCATAGGGATCGCCGTTGGTGGCGGGGTTGTGCGGGTCCGCCACCGTCTGGCAGTCGCCGCCCATCGCCGCCGGCCGGATCGCCGAACCGGCATTGAGGAACCGGCAGAAGCCGCTGTCCCGCTCGGCATCGAACAGCACCTGGGATTCGGACCACGGCCCCCACGGCTTTTCGGCGGTGCGGAGCAGGATCTGGCTGTGCGGAGCGCCGCAGTTGTACAGCATCACCCAACGGTTCAGGTACGGATTCCAGGCGACGGAAAGCTCGCCAACGCACGCCTGCTTGAACAAAGGGGCGCTGTCGGCCTCCTCCCGGCTCCACATCGGCGCGCCGGTTTTCGGATCGGTGCCGGCGAAGTAGCGCAGCGCCGCCTTGTCCTCCACCTCACCGGCCGGAGCGAAGGCCAGATAGGGCGAGCTTTTCCGGTAGGAGCCGCTGCCCCACATGAGCACGCCCTCGTCGCCCTTCATCCCGCGGTCATGGGCCGGCAGACCCGGCATGGCGGCGGCGTTCACCTTGACTGGGGCGACATTGATGAACTTGT
Source organism: Azospirillaceae bacterium (assembly GCA_035627075.1). Lineage (GTDB taxonomy): Bacteria > Pseudomonadota > Alphaproteobacteria > Azospirillales > Azospirillaceae > DASPMK01. Next base: position 10,744 of record DASPMK010000372.1, on the reverse strand, counting down.
CCGTGGACAGGTTGTACGTGAGGTCGAAGTCGTGTCCGCCATCGGCCGAACTGGCCAGCACCGAGCGGCCCATCGGGTTGGAGGGCGAATAGTCGGTGGTGGCGAAGACGTACATCTTGCCGTTGGCGCTGAAACCGCCGGTCGGCACCGAGAACTCGCCCGCCGATACGCTGGGGATGGTCAGCGGCCGGTAGCCGCCGTCCGGATCGGTGATGACCGACAGCGTCAGGCAATCGTCGGGATCGGCGTCGTCCGACACCGCCACCAGATCGCGGTCGCGGCCGCGCTGCAGGCCGCCCGAGGCGTGGGTGTCGCCGAACAGGAAATACAGCCGGCCGTCGTGCTCGAACGACGAGCCCAGATCGGTGCCCCAGAACCCGTAATTTGTTTCCGTGGCGTTGATGGTCTTTCGGCCGGTCTGCCGGTCGCTTTCGCCGACCACCTGGCAGATTTTCCGCACGCCGGATCGGTCGACCGACACATGATCGGACGGGACCTTGGGCGGAGCCAAGGGACTGCCCTGCAACGGACCATGAGACCACAGGGCGATGAACGTCGCCGGCAGAGCCACCAGCATCCACAGCGAGCGACGATTTCGGAGGGGGTAAGGTGCGTGTGTCACGCCAGGGAAACTGGCGAAATATGGTTAACGCAATCCTAAAGGACTGGCTGACGATCCCTCCGGGGGGCCGCCGCTCCCCTCTTTTTCACAGAAGGCCATACCCGTCCGCAGACCCGCGGAGGGAATCGGCGGGGTGCCGGAACCACAGCCGGTGGCAAAGGCGTTGGAGGGAAGACGCCGAATAAGCCCGAAGGAGATGGAAGCCCCCATGCACGAGACTTCCGACAACGGCCTGGAGGCGCCGGCCGCGATATCCCGGATGGCCGGACGCTCCGGCCAGGGGCAGACTCGTCCCGGTCAAGTATCCGGCATCTTGCGGCTGATGCGTCCTCATCAATGGGTGAAGAACGCCTTCGTTGCCGCCCCTTTGTTCTTCACGCCGGCAGCCTTGTCGCCGGTCAATCTGGCTCTGGTGCTGGCCGGCATGATGGCCTTCTCCCTGGTGGCCAGCGCCGTCTACATCCTCAACGACTACGTGGACCAGGAGGCCGACCGCAGCCATCCCGTCAAGTGCCGCCGCCCGCTGGCGAGCGGCGAGGTGGCCAACGGCACCGCGCTGGGGTTGTTCACGGCCTTGCTGGGATTGGGGCTGGTGGTCTCGTACGCTTTGTCGCCGTTGTTCGGCGCCCTGGCGCTGACTTACTTCATCATCAACATCGGCTACTCCTTCGGGCTCAAGCACGTTTCCATCATCGACGTCCTGCTGATCACGCTGGGCTTCACGCTGCGGGTTTATGCCGGGGCGGTGCTGATCCAGGTGCCGCCCAGCGTCTGGATCATTGTCTGCACCGGGCTGGTCGCCCTGTTCATCGCGTTGGCCAAGCGGCGCGACGATCTGGTGCTGTCGCTGGGCGGCGAGCACCGGCGAAGCCTGGGCGGCTATTCCAAACCGTTCCTCGATACGGCTGTCGCCATCGTGCTGTCGGCGTTGCTCATCTCGTACATCATCTACACGACCGACCGGGATGTTCGCATCCGCCTGGGTACCGAGCACCTGTTCCTGACGATCCCATTCGTGCTGGCCGGGATCATGCGCTACTTGCAGATCGTTCTTGTCGAGGAGAGGTCGGGGGCACCCACGACCCTGGTCCTGAGCGACCGGTTCCTGATCACGGCGATCGCCTTGTGGGCGGTGTCGTTCTCCATACTGATCCACTGGTAGCAGACGGGGCATGAACGGGTTCACGCGCTTTGACCTTCGCCGGATCGAATACCTTGTGGCGCTGTCGGTGGCGCTGTTCGCGGCGATGCTTGCCGTCACCGCCGCCCTGGTTGGCGGGCAGGAGGTGCTGGCGCACCTGACCAGCCTGAAAATCCGGCTGGTGGGTGTCCTGCTGGCGCTGTCGCTGGTCAACTACGCGGCCCGCGCCGTGCGCTGGCACCTCTGCGCGCGCTACCTCGGCCTGCGGCCGCCGTTCTGGCAATCGATCTTGTACTATTTCGCCGGCTTCGCGCTCACCACCACCCCCGGCAAGGTCGGAGAGGCGCTGCGGCTGTGGCTGATGGAGCGGTGCAACGGTTACCCTTACGCCCGCACCATCCCCCTGCTTCTGGCCGACCGGGTGGTCGATCTCGTCGCCATGGCCATGCTGAGCGTGATCGGCCTGTTCGCCGTGTCGTCACCGGCGTGGCTGTACGTGGCCGGGATAGCGGGCATTGTCGGGCTGCTGCTGTTCATCATGCGGCCGAAACTGGTCCTGGAAACCGTGGCACTGGGGTATCGGCTGGTCGGCCGTTGGCCGCGCCTGTTCGGCAGGCTGCGCGGTGCGGTGCGCCGGACGTCCGAGTTGTTCACGCCGAAAATTCTGGCGGTAACCTTGGGCCTGACGGTTGTCGGCTGGCTGGCCGAGTGCCTTGCCTTCGCGCTGGTGCTTCACGCCTTCGGAGTGGATATCGGCCTGCTCGGCGCCATCTTGACCTTTACCGTGGCCATGCTGGCGGGGGCGCTGACCTTCCTGCCGGGCGGCCTGGGCGGTACCGAGGCGACAATGGTGGCGCTCCTGGCCATACAGGGGGTGGGATTGGAAGTGGCAATTCCGGCGACGGCGGTGATTCGCTTCACCACGCTATGGTTCGCGGTGGCCCTGGGCTTCCTGGCGCTGTCGCCGGCCATGCACCTTGCCCGCCGTGCCGTCGCATGAACTGGAAACGGACCGAACTGGCCGGGTGGGGGCGGGTGGCCCGGGCACAGACCCTGGCGTGCCGGCCCGAGCGGCGCCGCGAGGCGGTGGAGGCGTTCACCGCCGCCGAGGCCGCGTCCTCCCTCATCGCTTTCGGCGGTGGGCGCAGCTACGGCGACGAGGCGCTCAACAGCGGCGGGGCCACCGTGCTGACCCGCCGGCTCAACCGCCTGCTCGACTTCTTGCCCGATGACGGCCTGCTCGTCTGTGAGCCCGGCGTCACCTTCGCCGACCTGATGGCCGCCTTCCTGCCGCGGGGTTTCCTGGCTCCGGTTTCGCCCGGCACGGCCTTCGCCACCCTGGGCGGCGCTGTCGCCAACGATGTCCACGGCAAGAACCACGACCGGGTCGGCGGTTTCGGCGATCATGTCGCCTGGATCGATCTGGCCCTGCCGTCGGGGCACGTCGTCCGCACCTCGCCGGAGGAGGAGCCTGAGCTGTTCGCGGCGACCATCGGCGGCTTGGGCCTGACCGGGGTGATCGTCGGGCTGGCGTTCCGCCTGACGCGCGTGCCCTCGTCGCGGGTCGCCGTGCGGGAACGCCGCATGCCCGATATCGACGCCTTCATGACCGCCCTGGCCGAGGCGCGCCAGCGCGCCACCTACTCCGTTGGCTGGATCGACGCGCTGGCCGAAGGCCCCCGGCTGGGGCGCGGCATCCTTCAGACCGCCGAGTTCGTTTCCGGCGATCCGGTGCCACTCAAGCCCGGCCGTACCGTTCGCCTGCCGATGGACCTGCCGGCCGCCGCGTTGACCCGGTACAGCATCGGGCTGTTCAACGCGCTCTATTACCGGCGGGTGCCGGCGGCGGGGCGGGAGCGGGTGGTGCCGATCTCCAAATTCCTCTATCCCCTTGACGCTCTGCTCGACTGGAACCGCATGTACGGGCGGCGGGGCTTCCATCAGTTCCAGTGCGTCATCCCCGACGCGCAGGCGGCCGACGGCATTCCCGCCCTGCTGCGGCTGATCGCCGGAGCCGGGGCCGCGTCGTTCCTGGCGGTGCTCAAAACGCTGGGCGGGACCGGGCGCGGCCATCTGTCCTTTCCGATGAAGGGCTTTACCCTGGCGCTGGATTTTCCGGTACGGGCCGGCACCGCTGACCTGCTCGCCCGGCTGGAGCGGGTGACGCTGGACCACGGCGGGCGCGTCTATCTGGCCAAGGACGCCTATCTGTCGCCAGAGGGGTTTCGGCAGATGTATCCGCAGATCGACCGCTTCCGCGCGGTGCTGGAACGGATCGATCCCGACCGCCGCGTGATGTCCGACCTGGCCCGCCGGCTCGGCATCCGGGGGCGGGCATGACCGGCGGCGACATCTGGCTGGTGGTGGGGGGCTCCTCCTCCGTGGCACGCGCCTTCGCCTTGGAGGCGGCCGCCGGGGGCTCGGGCGTGATCCTGGCCGGGCGCGATCGCGACGACCTGGAGGCAACGGCGGCCGACGTGCGGCTGCGCACCGGGCAACCGGCCACGGTATTGGATCTTGATGCCGCCGACGTCGAGCGCCACGACGCCTTCGTCGCCGCCTGCTGGGGCGGGGCGACGGGGCGGCGGCTCAACGTCTTCTACGCCGTCGGGTCCATGCCGGATCAGGCCGAGGCGATGCGCGACTACCGCGTCGCCGAGCGGACCATTGCCGTCAACTTCCTCAGCGTGGTGTCGCTGCTGACCCGGCTGGAGCCGGGATTGCGCCGGCAGGGTGGCGGCACGGTCATCGTTGTCGGCTCGGTGGCCGGCGATCGGGGGCGGCGCAAGAACTTCGTCTACGGCTCGGCCAAGGCGGGCCTGCACGCCTACCTGCAGGGCTTGCGCAGCCACCTGTTCGAGGCGGGGGTGCGGGTGGTGACGGTGAAGCCGGGCTTCCTCGACACCGCCATGACCTGGGGCCTGCCGGGGCTGTTCCTGGTGGCCTCGCCCGAGGCCTGCGCGCGGGCCAGCCTGCGCGCGGCAGCCAAGGGGCGGGACGAGCTGTACTACCCCGGCTTCTGGCGCCTGATCATGGCGGTGATCCGGGCCATCCCGGAGCCCCTGTTCAAACGCCTGTCGATTTGAGGGGGAACACATGGACGCGGTCTATCCCTTGGCGCCCGTGGCCGGGTATCTGGCGGCGGGCAGCCTCAAGTTCCTGGTCAACACCCTGCGCGAGGGGCGGCCCGCCTTCCACCGCATCGGGCTCGGCGGGGCGCCCAGCACCCACACCACCATCGTCACCACCACGGCCGGGCTGATCGGCCTGCGCGGCGGCCTCGACCAGCCGATGTTCGCGCTGGCCTTGACGCTGGCCATGATCGTGATGATCGACGCCATGGACCTGCGGCGCAAGGTCGGGCGGCAGGCGACGGTGTTGAAGGCCCTGTTCCCCGGCCGCGACGAGGTGGCAAGCCTGCGGGAGCGGATCGGTCACACCCCGGCCGAGGTGCTGGCGGGGCTGGCGACCGGCGCGGTCTGCGCCTTTGTGCTAAACCTGCTGTAATCGGGCAACAGGCCGATCAGGCACAGCACCACCGCCCAGCCGTAGACTGACCCTACCGACGCCTGGAGCCACCACGGCGCGTTGAGGAATGTCAGCACCATCGGCACCGGCACGGTCAGCAACGCCGCCGAGAGGCGCAGCGGCCACGACCAGGGGCGGACGCTGAAGAACACCGGCAGCAGGAACAGAGTGTAATGCACCCAGGCCAGCGGCGAGGCGAGAAGCGCGCCCACAAGCCCCAGCGCGCTGGCCCGCAACGCCGACGGTCGCCGCCGCCATGCCCATAGCGCCAGCAGCCCGAGCAGGACGAGGCTCAGCGCCTTGCCGAGATCGGCCGAGCCCAGCCGTTGCGCCAGCCCGGACAGCGATGCGTTGGTCAGGAACACCGCCCGATCGGCGTCGGACGCGATCAGCGCCAGCCACTGGGTATAGATTTCCGTGCCATAACGCAGCAACGGCAGAACGCTTAGCACGGCGGCGGCGGCGCCGGCGGCCAGTGCCGGCCGGAGGTGCCCGGCCAGGAACAGCAGCCCCGGCCAGACCAGGAAGTTGGGCTTCACGGCGATGACCACGCCGATCAGCAGGCCGCCCAGCACCGGCCGGTCGTCTTCGATCAGCAGCCAGCCGCCGACGGCGGCCAGCACCAGCGGCACATAGATCTGGCCCAGCACCAGCGTGTCCCAGAATCCGGCCAGCGCCAGCGCCCACAGCACCGTCACCTTCCCACCATACCGGCGAACCAGCAGCCAGAGCGTCAGGCCATAGGCGAAAACGGAAGACACCCACCACAGGCGGAAGCCCTCATGCGGGTCGAGCCGGTTGAACAGCTCGAACACCGGAATCGACACCGGCGGGTTGAGGTTGGGATTCCAGGACTCGAAGCCGGACAGCACGACATGGAACGTCAGGGGATAGATGCCGTAGGGATTAAGGCCATCCGACGCCGCCCTGCCTGAGGCGACGAACGATCCGAAGTCCATCAGCCACGGGCTGGGCAGGGCGTTCAGCAGGCCGTTGGCGATCAGGGCCAGCAAGGCCGCGCCGACGACGAGGCGCCACCGGATGGAAGCCATCACCACATCCTCCGCACCGGCCAACTGCGATCCATCGCAAACAGCGAGAATCCGTTGTCGCACGCGACAGGGCGGATCGGCAGGTCTTCCGGCCAGTAGTCGCAACGGACCTTGTAGCCGACCACGTACACGTTGCGGATGGCGGGCTGGATTTCGTCGAGCTGGTCGAGGAACTGCATGACTTCATTGACCACCCAGCGGGAGTCGCCTTGGTTCAATATCCGTGACACGGGGTTGGATAATTTGCCGATGTCATCCAGCACCGGCGTGAGGACCAGCGGATTTTGGCCGCGCCGGGCGAAGATGTTGGACACCAGCACCCCTCGGCGGATGGTGGCGTAAAGGGTGCTGTGTTCATGGGAGGGTTTGATGTAGCGGGTCGCTATCCAGTCCCCCAGCTCGAACGGATGGCCGACGGCGGGAATCAGCAGGCTCCCGCGCGGAAGCTTGTCGAAGGCAGCCAGCAGCCGGCCGAACTCGTGGCCTTGGGCGCGCCAGTCCTCCGCCAGGGCCACGCTGCGCGTCGTCATCAAACCAATGAGGAGAACGGCTAAAAAGATCGTGCCGCGGCGTCGGCTGTCCCGCCGGGGGCGGATCGCCGCCACCAGGATGAAGGCAAGGGCGATGACGATGCGGGAGTCCACGAAGTACGACCCCAGCATGGAATAGGGCAGCGACAGGATCAGAGCCAGATACACCAGCCCGGTCAGCGCCAGCCCCCAATGCAGGGTGATGCGCCGCGCCGCCAGGGCGATCGCCACCACGGCGGTGACCGATACCAGGGTCACCATATCCATCGTCGGGTTGCCGGCGGATAACAGCCGGGTGAACGGCGTCAGTTTGCCGAACTGCGAGTAGTCGAATTGCGGGTCGAAGGGCAGCTTGCCCGAGGGGCTGACGGCGAAGAACAGGATCAAGGGTGGGATGAACGGCGCCGCCGAGGCGATCAGATGACGCGCCGCCGGGAGCAGGCCCCGCCGGCGGACCACCCATGCCCGCCGCAGTTCGATCACCGCGATGGCGATGGCGTAGAGGGCGAAGGCGACGAGATGGGCGAAGAAGGTCAAGAGCGCGAAGGCCGTCGCCAGGATCAACTGGGTGGTGCGATGCCGGCCGTCCAGTGAGAGCCACGCCGCCAGCCCCCACAGCAGCAGGCCCAGGCCCAGCATGTAGTTGAGGAAGCCCCACATGAACATTTCATTATACAACAGGGCGGCGATCAGCAGCGACCACACGGTAAAGCGGCCGGCGACCGCCCGATTCAGCGCGTAGCCGCCCGTCAGCGTCAGGGCCAGGATCAGCGCCAGAAACACCCGCCCCGCCACCTCCACCCCGCCCAGCGGCATCAGGCCGAGCAGCACCACGTCGGCCAGCACGTTGGGGATCAGGAAGCTGGTGATCTCGAAATTGGCGCGGAACAGCGGAGTGTCCGCCCAATGGGCGATGACATGGACCCGCGCCAGATGGTTGGGATAGTCGAACAGCGGCGGCGTCGGCGTGCTCAGGATCGGGATCAACGCCAGGACCAGGCATAGCGCCAGGCCCAGGTGGGCGTAGGTGGCCTGGGTCAGGCGGCCAGCCAGGGCCGGGCGCGTTTGGGTGGGAGCGGTGCTGGTGGTGAATTCGCCGGTGGACACGGTGGCATTAACGCCGACCGGCGGGCGGCGGGCCGGCGGAAATTTGGGGTAATTCAGGATTCCGGCGCCTGCCGGTGGTAGAAGTCGGCCGCCAGCCGGGTGAGCGCCGCCCGTTGATCGGGGCGGAAGTACATCATGTGGCCGCCATCCAGCACCTCCAACCGGGCATGGGCGCGGATGTCCTCGGGCAGGTCCAGCCGGTCGAGCAGCCAGCGCGAGGCCATGTAGGGCGTCACCAGATCGGTGCGGCCATGGATCACCAGCACGCCCAGTCCCGGCGTCAGTGCCATGGCCTCGGCCAACTCGTCCATGGCGCCGTCCTCGGGGCCGGGGCCGCCGCGCGCTCCTTCCCAATTCCAGTGGCGCGACGGGCGATCGTCCAGCACGCGGAAGGGAAGTTCGGTTTCCAGCTTCAGTTCGCCGCGGACATAGGTGTTGTAGGCGGTGGACAGCGGCGCCCGGATCGCCTCCAGCAGCGGGTCGGGGCCACCCTGGCCCGGCCTGGAGTTCGGGCCGGACAGGCCGCCGTCATAAAGGCTGAGCGCCCGGCCGCGGTCCTGCAACAGGCGTTCCGCGAACACCCGCGCCGGCACGCGGCCGTGATGGCGGCCCACCACCTGTTCCTCCAGTCCCAACAGGCCGGTCAGCCGCCGGATCAACACCGGGTCGGGGCCGGGGCCATGGGGTGCGATGGCGGCGATGCCGACAAGATAATCGGTCAGCGCGAAACGCTCGACCTCATCCATTGTCATGGCGGGATCGCCCCGCCCCTGGGCGCGGGCCGACGCCACCAGCGAGGGCAGGACCAGCGCCCACGGCAGCACCGCGTTGGCGTCCGGGCTGATGGTGGTGAACTCCAAGGCCGGCGAGATCATCACCAGCCCGTTGAAGCCGATACCGGCGTCGTGCAGCAGCGCGCGGGCGAGTTGGGCGGCGCGGAAGCCGCCGTAGCTTTCCCCGGCGATGAACTTGGGCGAATTCCAGCGGTCGTTGCGGACCAGCCACAGGCGAATCACCTCGGACAGGCTGCGGGTATCGCCGCTGATGCTCCAGAACGGCTTTGCCGCCTCCTCGTCCGGCCGGGTGGTGGTGCTGAAGCCGCTGCCGACGGGATCGACGAACACCAGATCGGTAAACGCGAGCCAACTGTCCGGGTTGTCCTGCACGCGCGCCGGTGGGGTGGGAACGCCGCCGTCCGCGCCGGTGACCAGGACCCGAGGCCCCATGGCGCCCAGGTGCAGAAAGGCGGAAGAAGCTCCGGGACCGCCGTTGAACACGAACGTGACCGGCCGCCCGGTGGACGGCCCCGCCTGCGCCACATAGGCGATGACGGCGACCTGCGCGGCCGTCTCTCCCCGCTCGTTGACCACTGGCAGGGTTTCGACGACGGCGCGGTAGTCGAGCGCGCGGTCGGCCAGCGGCAGGGTGTGGCGGGTGGCGACCGGAGCAATCACGCCGGTTCGAGCCGGCGGGGGAGGGGGATCGGGCTGCCTGTCCTGGGCCCGGACCCCCGGCAAGGCGGCAAGGCCAAGCGCCAAAGCCGCCATGCCCGCGAGGATGCGCCGGTTCACTTTTTCTTCGGCGTGGGTTCGGCCTTTTCCGCCCCGGCGCGGGTGCCGCCAAAACGGTCCGCCCCGCCGGCATCCGGCGCGCCGGGCTTCTTGTGGTTGCCGGTGTTCTGTTCGTCGTCGGTGTGTTTGACGGTTTCTTCGGTGTGCGGCTGCTTCATCACGGCCATCCCCTGGCAAGCGTTCCAGTCCCATCAACCCGCCGGAGGGCGTGCTGTCACGGCAATCATTGGCCGCCGCCACGGTTAGAGTCCCTCCCAACGCAAAAGGCGGAATGACGGATGACATGGACTTTTCAACGAAACTCCTTATGGCGGCGGTGCTGGGGGTGGTGGTGAGCGCGGGCGCCCAGGCGGCCCCCGCCTTCGACCGGCTGGTGGTGTTCGGCGACAGCCTGTCCGACAACGGCAACGCCGGCCGTTTCTCCAATGGGCCGGTGTGGGTGGAGCATCTGGCCCAGCACCTGTCGCTGACGCTACGCCCGGCCCGCGACGGCGGCGGCAACTTCGCGGTGGGCGGCGCTCGCCTCGATCCGCTGTCGGGCCCCTTCAGCCTGCGCGCCCAGGCCGATCTGTTCCTGCGCCTGCCGCCGCTCCGGGGGCGCACGCTGTATGTCGTTTATGGCGGCGGCAACGATCTGCTGGCGGCGGTCGGCGCGCTACGGGCGGCGGCGGCGGTGGACGCGGCGGTGGTGTCGGCGCGCGGCATCGTCGGCGACCTCGTGGCGCGCGGCGCCGCCGACATTCTGGTGCCGAACCTGCCGGACGTCGGTATGACGCCGGAGATGCGGTCACGCGGGAAGCGCGCCATGGAGGAGGCGCGCCGGTTGAGCGAACGCTTCAACGACGGACTTGAACGCGTCTTGGCCGACGTCGTGGCGCGGCCGGGCATCCGCCTTTATCGCCTGGACGTGTGGGGCATGGCGGAGCGGGTGCGGGCCGATCCGGCCGTCGCCGGCTTCACCGACGTCACCACGCCCTGCAACGGCTCCGGCCGATGCGAGGGCATGGTGTTCTGGGATTATGTCCACCCCACCACAGCCGCCCACGCCCGGCTGGGCGAGGCGGCCTTGCGGGTGTTGCGGGGCGAGGCGCCGTACCCATGACGTGGCGGTTCAGCGTCGGGCGCTCTTCAGATACGCGATGATGGTTTCGGGCGAGGTCTCCCCATAGGGGTCCTCGTCGGTACCCTCGTCG
>DASPMK010000371.1:0-22887 GCA_035627075.1 Azospirillaceae bacterium | reverse complement strand
TGTCCGACCGCTACGGCCCGCGCCACCCCGACATCGTCGCCGCCCGTGCCCAACTCGCCGATGTGCAGGGACGCATCCAGGGCGAGGTGAGCAAGATCGTCCAAAACCTGTCCACCGAGGCGGATGTGGCCCGCGCGCGGGAGGAGGCGCTGCGCCAGAGCCTCGATCAACTGCGCGGGCAGGTGGACGAGCAGCAACAGGCCGGCGTGGTGCTGAAAACGCTGGAGCGCGACGCCGCCACCACCCAGACCATGTACCAGACCCTGTTGGAGCGCTTCCAGGAAACCTCCGCCCAACAGGATATCCAGCAAGCCGACGCCCGCGTCGTCAGCCGCGCCGTAGTGCCCATGCTGCCGTCGGAGCCCAACAAAAAGGCCATCGCCCTGTTTGGCCTGATCGCGTCGGGTGGTTTGGGCGTGATGCTGGCCTTCCTCCTGGAGCATTTCGAGCGCGGCTTCCGCAGCCCGCATCAGGTGGAGGCGCTGACCGGCGTCAAGAGTTTCGGTCTGGTGCCGAGCGTCGCCCGGCGTGCCGGTTTCGGCCGCCGCCGCCCCGCCGACTATGTGCTCGACCGGCCACTGTCAGCCTTCGCCGAGGCGATGCAGAGTCTGCGCACCAGCCTGCTGTTGGCCTCGGGCGGCCATCTCAAGGTGGTGCTGTTCGGCTCGTCGGTGCCCGGTGAAGGCAAGAGCACGGTGGCCGCCGCGTTTGCCCGGCTGTCGGCTCGCTCGGGACAGCGGGTGATCCTGGTGGACTGCGACCTGCGCCGCAAAAGCCTGCACGACCTCCTGGGTCTCGCCAACGAGCGCGGGCTTTACGAGGTGCTGACCGGCGCCTGCCTGCCGCAGGACGCCATCCAGGAGGACCCGCGCACCGGCCTTCATTTCATGGCGGCAGGGCACGGCGCGGCCTTGCCGCAGGACATGCTGGGCTCGACCCGCATGCAGCACCTCGCTACCCGGCTCGCCGCCGAATACGACCTCGTGGTGCTCGACAGCCCGCCGGTGCTGGCGGTGTCGGAAGCCAAGCTGCTGGCGGCCCTGGCCGATCAGACGGTGTTCATCGTCCAGTGGGGCCGCACACGGCGCGAGGTGGTGCTGGACGGACTGAAGGAGGTGATGGACGCCGGCGGGGTGGTGGCCGGCGTGCTGCTGACCCAGGTCGATCTGCGCAAGAATGCCCAGTACGAGTTCCCCGACAGCGGCCGGTACCAGGGCGGGTATGGCCGGTATTACGTGAACTGAGGCGGGCATGACCACGCGCCGTGGTGCGCCCGGCGCCTCCGCCACCCCACCCCACCGCCGCCTTGCCCGCAATCTCGGAGCGATGACGCTGGGCAAGGTGGTGGTGGTCGCCTCCGGGCTGGTGACCACCGGCTGGCTGGCCCGCGCGCTGGGACCGGAGAACTACGGCATCCTCGGTTTCGGCGGCGCTTTGCTTGCCTACTTCGCCCTGATGGTGAACCTGGGCCTGTCCACCTGGGCAGTGGGGGAGATCGCCCGCGACCCCGCCCGCGTGCCCCGTCTGGCCGCCAACATCCTCACCCTGCGGCTGCTGCTGGCGGGGGCGGTCTACACCGCTTACGCCCTGGTGGTGGCGACGATCGAACCGCCGGGTGTGGTGCGCCTGGTGCTGCTGGTGCAGGGGACGCAACTTCTCGCCGGAGCACTGACGCTCGACTTCGTCTACCAGGGGATCGAGCGCATGGGCGTCATCGCCACCCGCGAGATCGGCGCGGCGGTGTTCAACATGATGCTCGTGGTGATGCTGGTGCGCGGTCCCGACGACGTGGTGACGGCGGCGGCGGTGACGGCCGCCGCCCTGGTGATCAACGCGCTGTTGATGCTGGCGCGCTACATCCGGGATTTCGCCGTGCCGTGGCCGCGCATCGACACCGCCCTGTGGCGGGGCATGCTGGTGACGACGGCGCCGCTGGCGGTCAGCCTCGTCGCCTGGGCGGTTCACCAGAATCTTGACATGGTGATGCTGGGCTTCATGGCGCCACGCGAGCAGGTCGGGCTCTATGCCGCCGCCTACAAGGTACTGCTGCTGGTCGGGATGGTGGCGGGCATCGTGATGAACGTGTTTCTGCCCGCCCTGGCGTCGGCCCACGGCGACCTCGCGGCGATGCGGCGGCGTATGGCGGCCTACGCCACCGCCATGGCGCTGGTCGGCGCCCCGATGGCGGCGGGCGGGTTGCTGTTGGCGCCGGAGATTCTGTGGGTGGTGTTCGGCGCCCGCTTCGTCGAGGCGGCTCCGGCGCTACGGCTGCTGATGGCGGCCGGTGCCCTGGTGTTCATCAACATGACATTGGGTAACCCGCTCCTGGTGTGGCACCGCCAGAAGGCTTACATGGTCGCCATGCTGGCCGGTGCGGTGACGAACGCGGCTCTCAACATCGTGCTCATTCCCCGTTGGGGAATCGAGGGTGCCGCGGCGGCAACGCTGGCGGCGGAGGTGGTGAGCTTCATCGGGATGCTCGCCCTCCACCTTCGGACAGTGGGGCGCCTGCCCATCGGCATCTTCGTCCGCGCCGCCACCGCCATCGGGGTGGCGGCCGTGGCCGTTCTTCTCCTTTTGCCCCGCCTGACGTTGCCGCCATGGTCGGTTTTCCTGATCGCCGGTGCGGTTCTGATCGGGATTTACGGCCTGCTGCTGCCGATGACCGGGCTGGTGCGGCTGAGCCGTGTGCGTGCGCTTTTGGAGTCGCCGTAAAGAGAGTGCCGGGCGAAGGGATTAAACTTTTCAATGGTTGGGCTTGTTGCCCCGTGATGGAAAACATTTGGATGGGGTGTTGCGGAACTGACACATGGCCCACGGTGTTACTGGCAGCGATTGTCTTGTCGATCTCCCCCAAGACTACGCTGTTACTGCCCAAGCCAAAGAGAATATCCGCCGACGTCAGGGACAACTGGATACCGACATGCTCCCAAAAAGTTATCGTGATCGAAACATCTGCGTGCTGGGCCTTGGCTACGTCGGGCTCACCTTGGCCACGGCGATGGCCGATGCCGGCTTCCGGGTTCACGGCGTGGAGATTCGCGACGAGGTGCTGGACAAGCTGGCCAGCGGCGACCCGCACTTTCACGAACCCGGCCTGCCGGAAAAGCTGAAATCGGTGATCGGCCGCGGCCAGTTCACCTTCGGCAAGGCCCCGGACGCGCGCACCGACGCCAGCGTCTACATCATCACCGTCGGCACGCCCCTGAATGCCTGCGGGCGGGTGCGCACCGACATGGTGGAGGCGGCGGCACGGCAGGTGGCCGAGGTGCTGCGCGAGGGCGATATGGTGATCATGCGCTCCACCGTGAAGTTGGGCACCACGCGCGCCATCGTCATGCCGACCCTGGCCGCCACATGCCGGGACTTCGACATCGCCGTCTGCCCGGAACGCACGCTGGAAGGCAAGGCGCTGGTGGAACTGACCGAACTGCCGCAGATCGTCGGCGGCCTGACGCCCGAGTCCTCGGCCCGCGCCGCGCAGATGTTCAGCTTTCTCACCCCCACCACGGTCAAGGTGGCGTCGCTGGAGACGGCGGAACTGATCAAGCTGGTGGACAACACCTACCGCGACGTGGTCTTCGCCTTTTCCAACGAGATCGCGCGGGTGTGCGACCGGCTGGAGATCAGCGCGGCGGAGGTGGTGCGCGCCGGCAAGCTGGGCTATCCGCGCACCAATCTGGCCCTACCCGGCCCGGTGGGCGGCCCGTGTCTGGAAAAGGACCCGCACATCCTGGCGGAAAGCGCCGCCCAGTTCGGCGTGACGCTGGACATCACCCCGGCCAGCCGGCGGGTGAACGAGCGCCAGCCGGTGGAGATCGCCCATTTCCTGCGCCAGTTGACATCCTCGCTCCAGGGCTTCCCGGAACGGCCAGTGATTACCCTGATGGGCCTCGCCTTCAAGGGCCGCCCCGCCACCGACGATCTGCGCGGCACCATGGCCAAGCCGGTGTTCGAGGCGCTGAAGGCCGGCTTCCCCAACGCCATCTGGCGCGGCTACGACGCCGTGGTCTCGGCTGACGGCATCCATCGTTTCGGCTTGAAGCCGGCGGCGAGCCTGGAAGACGCGCTGTCGGGCGCGCATCTGGCGGTGATCCTCAACAACCATCCCGTTTTCGCCGCCATGCCGGTGGCCCAGTTGGCCGAAACCATGGAGCGGCCGGGGATCATCTATGACTTCTGGAACAATTTCACGAGCTTCGACCTCCAACTGCCGGAGGGAACCAGCTACGTGGCTCTCGGCAGCCACGGGAGAGCGAGTTTCGCGCACGTCGCGTGAGGTGAGATGACCCATTACCTGGTCACCGGCGGGGCCGGCTTCATCGGGGCCGCTCTGGTCAGACGCCTGCTGGAGCAAGGGCATACCGTCCGCGTGCTGGATAACGGCTCACGCGGGTCGGTGACGCGGCTCGTCGGCGTCATGGACGACATCGAGTTCCACAACGCCGACGTCCGCTGCACCGAAGCGGTGATCAAGGCCGCACGCGGGATGGAGTGCATCCTCCATCTCGCCGCCGTCAACGGCACTCAAAACTTCTATCAACGCCCCGCCCTGGTACTGGATGTGGGCGTGCGCGGCATGCTGGCGGTGCTGGATGCCTGCCGGCGGGTCGGTGTGGGCGAGTTGTTCGTCGCCTCCTCGTCGGAGGTCTACCAGACCCCGCCGGAGGTGCCGACCGACGAAACGGCGCCGCTGTCGATCCCGGACGTGCTGAACCCGCGCTATTCCTACGGTGGCAGCAAGCTCATCTCCGAGCTTCTGGCGCTCAACTACGCGCGCCGGAATTTCGACCGGGTGGTGGTGTTTCGCCCGCACAACGTCTATGGCGCCGCCATGGGCTGGGAGCACGTCATCCCGCAGTTCGTCGAACAGGCGGTGGCGCGGATCGCCGCCCACCCGCAAGGCCTCGTTCCCTTCCCGATCCAAGGCGACGGCCGCCAGACCCGCGCCTTCATGCACATCGACGATTTCGTCGATGCCTTGATGGTGGTGATCGACCGGGCGGAGCACCGCGGCATTTACCACATCGGCAACCCCGAGGAGTTGCCCATCGCCGAGGTGGCGCGCAAGGTGATGCGCGAGTTGGGTCGCGAGGCCGAGGTGGTTCCCGGAGAACCGGCGGCGGGCGGCACTCTGCGCCGCTGCCCCGACATTGCCAAGTTGCGCGCCCTGGGATTCGAGCCCGGCATTCCCTTCGACGAGGGCTTGCCGGGCGTCGTGGCATGGTACGTCGAGAATCTGGGGGCCAAGGGCGAGGCGAAGCCCCCTCCGTTGGAGGAGGGTTGGTACGATGCGTGCTGAAGACCGGGTGTACGTGGCGGGCCATGGCGGGCTGGTCGGTTCGGCCCTGGTCCGCCGTCTGCGGGCCGATGGCTTCACCAACCTGACCCTGCGCACCCACGCCGAGTTGGACCTGACCAAGGCGTCGGCGGTGGAACGTCTCTTCGCGACGGAGCGGATCGATTACGTGTTCCTGGCGGCGGCCAAGGTCGGCGGCATTATTGCCAATGATCGTTACGGTGGCGATTTCATCCGCGAAAACTTGCTGATCCAGACCCACGTCATCGACACCGCCTACCGCAGCGGCGTCAAAAAACTGCTGTTCCTCGGTTCGTCCTGCCTCTACCCCAAGCACGCCCCGCAGCCGATGAAGGAGGACTATCTCCTGACCGGCCCGCTGGAGCCGACCAACGAACCTTATGCCGTGGCGAAGATCGCCGGCATCACCATGGGCAAGGCGTACCGCCGCCAGCACGGCTTCAACGTCATCAGCCTGATGCCGTCCAACCTCTACGGCCCCGGTGATAATTTTGATGTCGAAACGAGCCATGTCCTGGCCGCCTTGATGCGCCGCATCCACGACGCAAAGGAAACCGGCGCGCCAGAGGTCGTCATCTGGGGCACCGGCACGCCCCGGCGCGAATTTCTGCATGTGGACGATCTGGCGGCGGCTTGCGTCCACCTCATGCGGTTCTTTGATGCGCCCGAGATCATCAACGTCGGCACCGGTGAAGACATCGCCATCCTCGATCTGGCGCGGCTGGTGGCCGGGGTGGTGGGCTACGACGGCGCCTTCGTCACCGATCCGTCGCGCCCCGACGGCCATCCGCGCAAGGTGATGGACGTGAGCCGGCTGGCCGCCACCGGCTGGCAAGCGGCCATCGGCCTGGAAGACGGCATCCGCCGGACCTATCAATGGTTCCTCGACCACGAGGCCACGGCGACGGAGCGGCGGAAGGTGTCGTGACCATTCCCGATCGCCTGTTGATCGTCAGCCCGTCCTATTGGCCAGAACCGGCCGGCAGCGCCCCCATGGTCACCGATCTGGCCACCGGCTTCGCGTCAGCCGGCTGCCACACCACGGTACTGACGGCGCGCCCCTACTATCCCGACCTCAAGGTCCTCGACGGCTACGCCGACGGCCGGCTCGATTCCACCGAGATCGAGGGGGTACGCATCGAGCGCCTGCCTACCGTCCCGCCCAAAGGCGGCGGAATGAGGGCGCGGCTGGTGTTCGAAAGCATGCTGACGCTGGGCGTGGCCCGCGCGCTGTTGGGCGGACGGGTCGATCGCCACGCGGCGGTGCTGGCGCTGTGCCCGTCGATCCTGATGGTCATGGCGGCGGTGGGCGGCCGGCGGCGCGGCGGTCGCCTCGTGGTGCTGGTCCACGACATCCAGTCGGGGCTGGCGGCCGCGCTCGGCATGGCGCCGGGTGGGGCACGGCTGGCGATGCTGCGCGGGCTGGAACGCGCCGTGCTCAACCGGGCCGACGCGGTGGCGGTGCTGTCGGAACCGATGCGCGACGTGCTGCGGCGCTTGGGCGTCACCGTGCCCATCGAGGTGATCCCGCCGCACGTCGACACCGACACCATCATGCCGCTGGAACCCACGCCTGATCGACCGCCAACGGTGCTCTACTCCGGCGCCTTCGCCCGCAAGCAGGGGTTGGAGCAGGTGCTGGCCATGGCCGCCATCCTCCAGGGACGGCGGCCGGAGGTACCGGTGATCCTGCGCGGCGGCGGGCCGATGGAGGAGGGTTTGCGAGCCATGACGGCTGAGCGCGGCCTCGCCAATGTGACGTTCCGGCCCCTGTGTCCCAGGGACCTTCTGAACGAGGGACTGGCCGAAGGCGACATCCATCTGGTGCCGCAACGCCCGGAGGGGGCGGCCTTCGCCATGCCGGGCAAGGTGGTGACGATCCTGGCGGCGGGCCGTCCGCTGGTCGCCACGGCGCTGCCAGGCGGCACGCTCGACCGGCTGGCGCAGGCCACCGGCGCTTTTCTTTGCGTTCCCCCCAACGAACCCGAGGCGCTGGCGCGCGCGGTGATCGCGCTGATCGACGATCCGGAGCGTCGCCGGTTGATGGGGCATTGCGGCCGTGCCTGGGTGGAAGCCAACGCCAGTCGCCGGGTGGTGCTGGAACGCTACGCGCGGCTGCTGCGGACGGCGGAGGGAAGTGATGCCCGGTAAGCCCGCCCTGGCCTTCATCTGGGAAAGCTTCGGCCCCTACCACATGGACCGTTGCGAGGCGGTCGGTGAATCGTTGGGGAAGCGTTATGATATCGTAGGGATAGAGGTCGCCGCGTCCAGCGACGTCTACGCCTGGGCCCGCAGCGGCGATGGCCGGTGGTTCCGCAAGATCACCCTGTTCCCCGGCCAGACCCGTAACCAAGTGCCTTGGCGCCAGCGCCTCGGCGCCTTGCGCAAGGTGTGCGGGCAGGTGGGGGCGCGTACCGTCTTCCTCGCCAACTATGAACGGCCGGATATTTTCTTCCTGGCCGCGTCGTTGCGGCTGGCGGGCAAGAGTCCGGTGACGATGCAGGCTTCCAAGTTCGACGACCGGCCACGCCGGCTGTGGCGCGAGATGAGCAAGACCGTGCTCTACAGCCCCTACCGCGCGGCCTTGGCCGGCAGTCCGCGCACCCGCGATTATCTGCGCCTGCTGGGCATTCCCGAGAATCGCATCTTTCTCGGCGTGGATACCGTGTCGCTCGACCGGATACGTCGGCTGGCCGACGCACCGCCGGCCCCCGACGGCGTTGCGTATGCGGAACGACACTTTACCGTCATCGCCCGTTTCGTCACGGACAAGAACCTCCACCGCGTGCTGGAGGCTTATGAGCGGTACCGCCGGTTGGCGGGTGACGCCGCGCGGGGGCTGCACCTGTGCGGCTCTGGCCTTTTGGAAGACCGCCTGCGCGCCATGGTGACGGAACGGGGCATCGCGGGCGTCCGGTTCCGCGGCTTCCTCCAGGCCGAGGCTCTGGCCAAGACCCTGGCCTCCACCGTCTGCCTGCTGCTGCCCAGCGTCTACGAACCGTTCGGTCTGGTGGTCAACGAGGCTCTGGCCATGGGCGTGCCGGCTATCCTGTCGGACGTGTGCGGTGCGCGCGACATCCTGGTCCGCACCGCCGTCGACGGCTACGTCGTGGAGCCCGACAACGCCGAGGGCATGGCGCACCTGATGCTGCGCGTCGGCCACGACGAGGCGGAGTGGCGGCGACTGGCCATCAACACGGCGCGGTTCGCCCCCTTGGCCGACACCGCCTTCTTCGTCCAGGGGGTGGAAAAGGTGCTGGCGGCACTCGCCCCCCACCGCGCCGACACCGGCGAACCGCTGACGGTGCGGGAGCGGTAATGCCGGATACGCGCCTCTTTTCCTCCCCTTCCACCGGGGAAAACCGCAAGGGGCGGACGGGCATCGTTGTCGTCATCGGCCCTCTGCCGCCGCCGATGCACGGCATGGCCCGCGTCACCGCGCTGATGGTGGAGCGGCTGCGCGCCCATGTGCCGGTGCGGATGGTCAACACCTCGCCGGGCTTTACGCGGGGCGGGTTTCGTTACCATATCGAAAAGATGCTTCGCGTTATTGGCTCTGCGGCGGTTCTGGTGGGAAACGCCGGCCGACGCGGGCGGCGGGCCTACCTGCCGGCGGACGGCGGGGTCGGCATGCTCTATACCGCCCTGCTGGCCGGGCTGGCGCGGTGGCTGGGCTACCGCCTGTTCATCCATTACCACACCTATGCCCACATTACCCGCCGCAATGCCCGCATGACCCTCTTGGCCCTGCTGGCCGGACCACACGCCCGGCACATCGTGCTGTGCCGGACCATGCGGCGCGAGTTCCTGGCGCTATATCCCCAGGTGCGGCGCTGTCTGGTGGTGTCCAACGCCATCTTCACTCCGCCGGCCGCCAGGGTGGCGGTGTCGCGCGACGGCCCCCTGGTCCTGGGCCATCTGTCCAACCTGTGCCGGGAGAAGGGGCTGGACGTGCTGTTCGACCTCCTGCGGGCCTTGCGGGCCGAAGGAGTGGCGGCGCGGCTGGTGCTGGCCGGGCCGGGCCTGTCGGTGGCCGACCGCGAGGTTATCGCCGGGGCGATCCGCGAGTTCGGCGACGCGCTCGATTACCGAGGGCCGCTGTTCGATGGCGACAAGGACGCCTTTTACCGCACCATCGATGTGTTCGTTTTTCCCACCCGCAACGAGGCCCAGCCGGTGGTGGTGTTCGAGGCGTTGGCGGCAGGGGTGCCGGTGCTGGCCTGGGCGCGCGGTTGCCTTGCCGAGGATCTGGGCAGGGGCATCTGGGGAGAGGCCGTGGCGGTCGGGGCCGACTTCACCGCCGTGGCGGTACCCCGGCTCAAGCTCTGGGCGGTCGACCGGGACGCTCTGGCGCGGGCAGCGTGGGCGTCTCTGAAGCACGCGCGCACTGCGCATATTGTCGCAGGGGCTGGATTAAGCCGCTGTCTGTCGCTGCTATCGGGCACCCGCATAAGATTTTAACCAATCCCGGACAAAATTTGTTTATATTTTATTTATTCCTGGAATCAATAACGTACCCGCCGGTTCGGCACAGGATGCGAATTTCGAGGCTGGGTCATGGTTATCAGGCATTTCGGTGGTTTGCTCGCGGTTCTCGTCTCGGCCCAGGCTTGGGCCATCCCCGCCGACGCCACGCCCTCCGAGCCCAAGCCGACACGAACCGAGGTGGTGGGCGCCCGTCCGGCGGCTCTCGGGAATACCGATGCGAAAGCGTTGCGCCTGGGCTACTACATCAAGGAAGAAGATGCCCATTACGGCTGGCGGCGGCTCACGCGGCGCCATCCGGAGGAGATGGCGGGACTGTCCCCATCCATCCGCTCCGTCGAACTGGCCGGGCGCGGCACCTATCTGGCGATGTACGGCGTGCCCGCGGAGTCGGTGGACCTTGCCGAGCGATGCGGCCAGCTGAAAGCCGCCGGTACGGATTGCTTCGTGGCCCGCCTGCCGTCCACCACCGGCGCCTCCTTCGCTTCTCCGTCCTCGGCCCCGGCCGCCGCCCCGCCTTCGTCGCCGGTGAAACCGGCGGTGGCGGTGGTGGTATCCCCCGCCCCCGCCACCGACCCCGTTCCCGCGCCGTCCCAGCCGGACGTGGGCGTGGCCGTGCCGGAGGCGCCGCCGCGCCAGGACCGCATCATCATCTCCATCGCCGACAAGAAGCTCTACTACACCAGCGCCGACGGCAAGGTGCGGACGTTTCCGGTAGCGGTGGGGCGCACGCGCAACCTAGTGGTGACCGGCGCGACCTACGTCGTCAACAAACGCGTCAACCCCGTCTGGCGGCCGACGCCGGAAATGCGCCGCAAGGACCCCAAGCTGCCCGAGCGGGTGGGGCCGGGGCCGAAGAACCCGATGGGCGCCTACTCCATCGACCTCGGCTGGCAGTATATCCGCATCCATGGCACCAACGAGCCGCGCTCCATCGGCGGCGCCACCTCGTCGGGTTGCTACCGCATGCACGCGGCCGATATCCAGACGCTGTTCCGCATGGTGGGTGTGGGAACCCCGGTGCAGGTGGTCGAGGCTTCGGTCCAGCGCGGCGAAGTCGCTTTGTCGGGCAACGGGGAACCGGCCAACGGCATGACGGCGGCCTCGTTCTGAAGCCGGCTTCCTACCGTGCCCCGTCCGGCACCCGCAAACCCGGCGACGCCCGCCAGCCGGCCCGACCGATGCGCGACCACGGCAGGTCGCGGATGCCAAGTCCGTGGGCCGGGGAGTCCGGCGCCAGCCGGTAGTCACCCGCCCGCGGATCGACGAAGCGCGGGTCGGCCAGCAGCGAATTGGCATCGGTGATGCCGTTGGGGCCGCCTTTGGCCAACCGGCCGACGTTGTGCAGCAGGTTCTGGCCCATCACCGGAAAGCCGCCGTGATCGTTGCTCCAGTACGTTGGCACCGGCACCGTCGCGGCGACCACGTTGCGCACCACCGCGTTGTCGTAGAGGTAACCCGGCGCGCCGGCGCGCGGCGCCCACGCCAACCCGATGAAGCGGGCATCGGGACTCTCCAGCAGCGCGATGTTGTTTTCCACCCGGTTGCGGTCGCCACCGTGGATGAACACGGCCGCCGCCCCGGTGTCGCGGAAAAAGTTCCCGGCCACCAGCACGCCGTTGGTCAGATCGTCCAGGAATACGCCCCAGCCCTTGTGCCGGTCCAACCAGCGTCCGTCGCCGCCGGTGGCAAGGCCGCCGGTGTGCTCGATGATGTTGTGGCGGACGGTGGTGCGGGTGTCGATGTCGCTGCGCCCCAGCATTTCGATGGCGCCGCCGTCGGCGGTTTCCCGGCCGACGTGGCGGATGCGGTTGTACTCCACCACGTTGCGCAAATTCCGGGTGTCGTCGCTCCAGTTCTTGATGGAAATGCCGTAGCGGGCCGAAAACTCGATGTCGTTGTGGGCGAAGCGGTTGTCCTTGACGCCAAAGGCCATGACGCCGCCCGCGTACTTGCGAATCTCGCCGATGTGATGGATGTGGTTGCCGACCACGGCGTTGCGGTGACTGCCCGGTCCCAGCTCCACGCCGTTCAAGCCCAGGTGCGCCATCTCGTTGCCGGCGATCAGCGCGCGGGCCACCCCCCTGCCCTTCACCGCCGTGCCGACGCCGACGAAGCGGTTGACCGTGATCGCCGGCTCGAACGCGCCGTCCAACTCCACCGCCGCCCCGTCATGGGCGACATGGGCGAAGGTCAGCCCCCTCAGCGTCACGCGCCGCGCACCCCCGATGCGGATCAGCGGCGCCGTCCGCGCCACCACGATATCCCCTGTCCGCCCCCTCCCCGGCCGGACGAGCAACTGCCCCATCTCGTCGTCCCAAGCGAAGGTGCCGTCGTGCTTCAGGACGCCGGGATGTGCCAAGAGCCGCCATGTGCTGCCGTCGCGCAAGGGATACCACGCCTTGGACTGGAGTTGGATGGTGCGGTCGTCCACGCGGTCGATGACGATGATGTCATCGGCCAGCCGCTCGCGCTCCATCACCTGGATCAGTCGGCCGGGCTTCAGCCAGGACGGATCGACGCTATCATTGCGAAAGCGGAACGACCAGCGATTGGCGCCATCGGCGGCAGCCTCGGCGATGAGCCAGCCGCTGCGGATGGGATCAAGCGGCGTGAAACCGCCCGAAGCGGCAGGCCACAGCCGCTCCATCCCCGCGAACACGTCCAGGCCGGGCGGGCGATCGAGGGGGACGGCAAGACTGCCGTCCTCGCGGCGGCTGACGTCGGACACCGGCACGCCACCGCTCAGGACAGGGCTCTCGCCGGGAAAGGCTTCGATGGTAAGATCGCCGTCGCGGTCGCCGGTCAGGTCAAGCGGCCGCTCCAGCCGGTAGGTGCCGGCGCGCAGACGGATATGCTTGACGGCCGCGTCGTCGCGCGCCGCGTCGCGGGCGCGTTCCAGCGTGGCGAACGGCCCGTCGGCGCCGGCGGCATCAGGCTCCGGCAACCGGCCCGACCAGCCGTCGTTGCCGGCGGGCGAGACGTGGAACGCCGCTGGCGCCTGCGCCCACGCCGTGCCCGGACCACCGCCCAGGGCACCGCACACGGCGAGAACCGCCAGGGCGATCAGGGGGCCGCGCATATCGTCCGCCTCCCGCATCGTGACCTCAAGCGCTCCAGTCTCCCCGCGAGGGACCGGAAGGGCAAAGGGGCAAGCGGCGGGCGGCGAAAAGGCTGAACACCCTCTCTTTGGAGTTAGATCATTCCCCACATGAACTTTTTTTAATGTGGCGGCAACCCTCCCGTTATCGCCGCTTCCATATCCTTCCTCGGCAACGAGTTCCGCTTACGGAGATTCGAGACATGTTCCAGGCCCCGGCTTCCGCTTCCCAGGTTCCCGCCGCTCCGGCGCGTCCCCGGCGCCGCCGGATGGGTGCCGTCGCGGCCCTTCTGATGGCCGCGACCTTCCTGACCACCCCCGCCTTTGCCCCCTCGGCCTTCGCCGCCGCCCCGATCCAGCCCGGCCCGGTGTCCACCGGCAACCTGCCGGGCAGCTTCGCCGATCTGGTGGACAAGGTGATTCCGGCGGTGGTCAACGTCTCCTCCACCCAGGAAGTGGCGGACGCCGCCGGCCCCGGTCCCGACATGCCGGACATGCCCGGCCTGCCGCCCGACTCTCCCTTCCAGGAGTTCTTCAAGCGCTTCTACGACATGCAGCGCCAGCAGGGCGGGCGGCCGCCCAAGCACAAGGCGATGTCGGCCGGTTCGGGCTTCATCATCGGCGCCGACGGCCACATCGTCACCAACAACCACGTCATCGACAAGGCCAGCGAAGTGCAGGTCACGCTGCACGACGGCCGAACCCTGAAGGCCAGGGTGATCGGCCGCGACGACAAGACCGATCTGGCCGTGCTGAAGGTCGATACCGACAAGCCGCTGCCCTATCTCCAGTTCGGCGACAGCGACAAGGCGCGGGTGGGCGACTGGGTGATCGCGGTCGGCAACCCCTTCGGCCTTGGCGGCACGGTGACGGCCGGAATCGTCTCGGCGCGCGGCCGCGACATCCAGCAGGGGCCATACGACGACTTCCTCCAACTCGACGCCTCCATCAACCGCGGCAACTCCGGCGGCCCGACCTTCGACACCTCGGGCCAGGTGATCGGCATCAACTCCGCCATCTTCTCGCCTAACGGCGGTTCGGTCGGCATCGGCTTCGCCATCCCCTCGACGCTGGCCAAGCCGGTGATCGAGCAACTCATCTCTTCTGGCCACGTGGAGCGCGGCTGGCTCGGCGTGCAGATCCAGCAGATCACGCCGGAGCTTGCCGACACGCTGGGCCTGCCGGCGGCCAAGGGGGTGCTGGTGGCGGAGGTCGTGGCCGACACGCCGGCCGCCCGCGCGGGCCTGAAGCCGGGTGACGTGATCGTGGCGCTGGACGGCAAGGCGACCGACGGCGTGCGCGACGTCACCCGCCATGTCGCCAACGTCAGGCAGGGCAGTTCTCTGGCAATCGATATCCTGCGCAACGGCCAGCACCAGACGCTGGCCGCCAAGGTCGACCGCATGCCCGACCAACAGAAGCTCGCCTCGGCCCAGGGCGGCGGCAAGCCGTCGGCCGCCGACGTGGCGGGGCTCAAGCTTCAGTCGGTCGATCCGGCGAGCCGCCAGCGCTTCGGCATCACCGACGACGTGACCGGGGTGGTGGTAACCGGAATCGACCGCAAGGATGGCGAGGTGCCGCTCAAGCCCGGCGACGTCATCGTGGCCGTCAACAACGAGCAGGTCTCCACCCCGGCCGAAATGCGGGCCAAGGTCGCCGAAGCCGAGAAGGCGGGCCGCAAGTCGGTGCTGCTGCTGGTCAACCGTAATGGCGACCAACGTTTCGTGGCGCTCAACATCACCCAGGGTTGAGCGCCCCGTCGGGGGAAGGGCCTGACCTCGGGCCGCCGGGTCCTTCCCCCCGTTCCCTTCCTCATCGTATGATGACCGCCATGAAGATCCTGGTGATCGAGGACGACGCCCAGGCCGCCGCCTACATGGTCAAGGGCCTGAGCGAGAGCGGCCATGTCGTGGACCACGCCTCGGACGGCAAGGACGGCTTGTTCATGGCCGGCGGCGGCGCCTACGACGTGCTGATCGTCGACCGCATGCTGCCGGGCAAGGACGGTCTGTCGCTGGTGGAATTCCTGCGCGCCACCGGCGATCCGACGCCGGTGCTGTTCCTGTCGGCGCTCGGCAGCGTCGACGACCGGGTCAAGGGCCTGCGCGCCGGCGGCGACGACTATCTGGTCAAGCCCTATGCCTTTTCCGAACTGCTGGCGCGGGTGGAGTCGCTGGGCCGCCGCCGCGCCGCCGCCGCGACCCCGGCGACACGGCTGGAGGTGGGCGACCTGGAGATGGACCTGCTGGCGCGCACCGCGAAGCGGGCGGGCAGGCCCATCGAACTGTTGCCGCGCGAGTTCCGCCTGTTGGAATATCTCATGCGTAACGCCGGCAATGTGGTGACGCGAACGATGCTTCTGGAAAACGTGTGGGACTACCACTTTGACCCGCAGACCAACGTCATCGACGTTCACATCGCACGGTTGCGCCAGAAGATCGACCGTGATTTTCCCGCGCCCCTGATCCATACGGTGCGCGGGGCGGGGTATTGCTTGCGTGCATGACGCCCTAGCCTCGCCCGGCTCCGGCCGCCTGCGCATCCCCCCTTTCCTGCGCACCACCACGGTACGGCTGGGGCTGGTGTACCTTGGGATGTTCCTGGCCTCGGTGCTGGTGATCCTGGCGGTGATCTACGGCGCCACCGCCGGCTTCATGGAGCGCCAGACCGACGAAACCATCGCCGCCGAGATCGCCGGCCTGCATGAACAGTATGCCCAGCGCGGCCTTACCGGCCTTGTCCAGGTGGTGGCGGAGCGGGCGGCGGGGCGACGCACCAACACCCTGTATCTGGTGACCGGTCCCGGCATGGTGTCGCTGGCCGGCAACCTGTCGGCATGGCCGGCGGTGCCGGCCGATGCCCAGGGCTGGGTGCGGTTCGACATCCGCGACGAGCACACCCGCGACGGCCCGCACGAAGCCCGTGCCATCACCTTCGCCCTGCCGGGCCAGTTTCACCTGCTGGTCGGCCGCGACCTGCGCGAATTCCAACAGTTCCGCGAGCGTCTCCTGCGGGCGCTGGCCTGGGCCTTGGCGATCACCGTGGGCCTGGGCGTCATCGGCGGTATCGCCATGGCCCGCGACGCCATGGGCCGGATCGAGGCGATCAACCGCACAACACGCGAGATCATGTCCGGCGACCTGCGCCAGCGGGTGCGGCTGTCGGGCGGCGACGACGAACTGGACCACCTCGCCGCCAATCTGAACGTCATGCTGGATCAGATCGAAAGCCTGATGACCGGCATGCGACATGTGACGGAAAGCATCGCTCACGACCTGCGCACGCCGCTGACGCGCCTGCGTTCGCGGCTGGAGATTGCGCTGTTGTCCGATCAGGCCGACGTGGAGGTCTATCGCCTCGTCATCCAGGACACCATCATCGAGGCCGATCGGCTCCTTGCCACCTTCACCGCCCTTCTCGACATCGCCAAGGCGGAATCCGGCGGGCCGGAGGCGTTCCAGCCGGTGGATCTGGCCGAACTGGCCGCCGACGCCGCCGACCTGTACGAGCCGGTGGCCGAGGAAAAGGGCCTCATCTTCGACACCCGAGTCGCCGGTGGCGGCACGGTGATGGGCAACCGCCAGCTTCTGGCCCAAGCGCTGGCCAACCTGCTCGACAACGCGGTGAAGTATACCCCGGCCGGCGGCCGGATCGAGTTGGAGGTGGAGGGCGCCACGGTGACGGTGGCCGACAGCGGCCCCGGCATTCCGCCCGACATGCGCGACAAGGTGCTGAAGCGTTTCGTGCGCCTGGAGGCCAGCCGGTCGTCGCCGGGCAACGGCCTGGGCCTCAGTCTGGTGGACGCGGTCGCCCGGATGCACGGCGCCCGGCTGGCGCTGGAGGACAACCGGCCGGGGCTCAAGGTGCGGTTTGAATTTGCAGGTATTCAGCCCCAATGTTGATTCTTGGCAGCCCCGTCGCACTCGATGAACTCCGCTGGGATAACATGACCCTGTGCGAGATTCAAAATTGCTTGGCCGTAATCGCAAAGCGACCCTTCGGACACCAGTAAGTAATACGGTTCGCGGATGATCAGTTTTATCATCCGCGAACCGTTAAATTAGACCGATCGATGCTTTCGCATTGGTTGAAAGGGTGATGTGGACGGCGCCTTCAACCCCCGCTCGGATCAGAACCCCAGGGACGGGGCGGGTCCGCGTCGCGAGCCCGATCAACTCCTGGCGATCACGATGCCGCCCGGCCGGTCAGACGCTGGGCCAGGGTGACGAGAGGGCTGCGGGTTTTCGTGTCGCCTCCCCGCCTCTTTTCCTCCGACCGCTTGTAAACGTAGATGCCGAGCACGCCCAGGCCGACCGACCAGATGGTGTCGAGCGAGGCCATGGCGCTCACCACCGCCCCCGCCTGGCCGGGTTCGGTGACGATCACGTAGGCCACCGCCCCCATTATCGCGCTCCAGGTCGCCGCCATGACATAGCCGAAAGTCGGGCGCATGCGCCGAACGTACGGATCGTCCGAGGCCACCTCGGCACGAAGCGACTGGTTGACCTCGGTCAGCGCCGCCTGGAAGTCACCGGATTCCAGTTCCGCCATCCGCTCGACGTGGCGGTTGGCCTCGGTCACGGCCTCGGTGGGAATGCGCCCGTCGCCCACCGCCGTCCCGACCTCGGCCAGGGCCTTGGCCGCCCCGGCGGCGATGGGGTTATCGATGCGCTCCAGTCCCGCGCCCACGGCGCGGATCAGGAGCGGCAGCCCAATTTGGGCCAGCAACACCGGCAACATCAGGGTATGTCCTTGTAAAAGAGATGGCCGCCGATCTCGGCGCACGGCAAGCGGCCCATGGCCCACGAGGGGTGAACCGAGCGGGCGTGATAGTGGGTGGCCCCGTCCGTCGGGTCCGGGAGCGTCCCCGCCACCGCCCGGCGCGCCACGCGCAGGCAAGTCTCGAACGCCGGATGGTCCGGCGGAATGTCCCGAAGCTTGGCGCTGTTGGGATCGCCGTCATTCCAGCAGGAGAACTGGAAGGGCTTGCGGCAGACCTCCACCACGGTGGAGCCCCACCAGTGGCCCCTTCGGGCGCGGGCGGCGGCGACGCGGTTCACCACCACCGCCGCCACCGCTTCGATACCGCGCAGCGGCTCGCCGCGGGATTCGCCCCACAGGGTACGAGCGAGAGTGTCAACGGCTTCGTCGCGGGATTCGACGAGCGCGGCCGGGGTGACGGGTTGCAGGGCGCGGCGGGTCATCGAGCGCTCCCCTCATGGGCGACGTCGTCCAGTTTGGCCTCGATACGCAGCAGATGGTCGGTCAGGCGTTGCTCGACATCCTTCAGCGTGCTCATCGACACGTAGGTCTTGGCCACCTCCAGCTTGTAGGCGGCAAGGCTTTCGCGGACCTGGGTCTGGGCGGTGTCGACGCGCAGACGGAAGGCGTCCAGCGTGGTATCGACATAGTGGCGCAGGCGGTTGATCAGCAGAAGCAGACCGCCCATCACCGGAAGTTCGACGGCGGTGATCCACCAGACCGGATCAAGGGTTTCGTGCATGGTTCAGGTCTCCAACAGGGGAATTGAAATGAGCCGCAATCGGCTCAGGGATCGAAGTCGGTGGCGGCCTCGACCGGGCCGCCGCCGCCCCGCCACTCGCCGGAACGCGGCGGGCGGGTGGTGACGCCGAGCCGCACCGGCTCGCTCAACAGGCAGCCGGCGACGGCGTCCAGTCCGTCGTCATGGCTCTTGCCCCGGCCGTCGGGACGCCAGTCGCGCATTTCCTGGATGAACGGGGTGTTCCAGACACTGGCGTGGGCGGACAGCGCGCGAGCCGCCAGCACCACTTCGAAGGCTTCGGCGATACGCAGATCCTTGGCCCGGTGCGAGGTCTTGGGGATCACCGCGCACGGCACCTTGGCCTGGGCCAACGCCTGACGCAGCAGCCCCGGCAGGAAGGCGCCGATGCCGTTTTTCTCCACGAAAACCGACGGCAGGTGGCACTCCCGGATGAACTCCACCACCTCTTGGACCTGCTGAGTGGCCTCGGCCTCGTCGGCGATGGGATCGGGTTTCAGATAACGGACGCGGTGCAGACAATGGCCGCCCTTGTCGTCGGTGAAGACGGCGGCGATGACGCTGTGGTCGGCTTTGCCCTCCCCGCCCCGCCCGAACGCCGGGTCCCACCAGCAGCTGGCGGAAACCAGACGGCGCCCATCCAGCGTCAGGGTCGCCTGGGCACCGGCCTCGCGATACTCCAGTTCGCCCTCGTACCGGCGCAGGTGCCGGGGATCGAGGCGGACATCGGTCAGCGGCACCGGCTCCAGCATCATCTGGCTGCGGAACTTGTTGGCGCCGGTGCGCTTCTCCATGCTTTCCAGGGTCTTCTCGGAAAACCGCTCCGGCCAGACGCTTTCCTTGCCGTCCGACACCGGAATTTTCAGCCGGGAAAACCCGCTCAGAAACGGCGTCCGCTCACCGATCTCCGCGCGGGGCACGTCGGCGTAGATGGTGTAGTAGGTATGTGGTGTTCCGACGTAGAGTTGAAGGCCGCCGGGAACCAGGATGTAATCGATCTCCGCCAGCGTCTCGCGCAGAGCGGCGCGCTTGGGCGCGGTATCGCAGGTGTTGGGCACCTCCACGTCGTCGCAGATCACCACCTCGGCCCGGCTGCCGGTGATGTTGGAGTCGATGCCGCGCGCCAGCATGGACGGGTCGCGCAGTTCCAAGGTTCGGTTGACGGTAAACTCCTCCGCCCCCCACAGCTCGATGCGCTCCGGCTTCAGCCGTTTTCTCCGGACGATCGGATGGCGTTCGATGATGCGCTTGACGGTGCGCACCATCTTCTTGGCGAGATCCAGGTCGGCCGCCAGCACCATGATCCGCAGGTTGGGGTCGCGGGTCAGCAGCCAGGCGCAGAACAGCCCCACCAGCGTGGACTTGCCGCAGCCCCGAAAGGCCATCAGCAACAGGTGGCGATCGCGGATTTTCCGGCGCCTCTCCAGCCAGCGGGCAATTTTCTTATGCACCCTGGGCGTGGCCATCTTCTGGTGATCGTTCCAGGCCCAGACGAATTCGGGGAAGCCGAAGTCTTCCGGCTTTATCTTCTCGGGCGTCATGGCTCATCACCATCGCCTCCCTCGGCTTCCCCGAGGTCCCGCCGCGCACGATCCTGCAAGGAGGACAACGACTCTTCGGCGTTATTATCGTTGGCGATCCCGACCTTGCCGCCGATCCCGAACACCTTCTCGATGTGTGTCAGGACGGAGCAGCCGGCGGCATGCAGGTCGCGGATGGCCTTCAGGTCCTCCTGGGAGGGCGGGAGGTTGAGCAGGCCCTCGTAGGAATCGAGCACCTTGTCCGCGGCGTTCGGCAACAGCTTGGCGAGCCGGCGCCGCTGTTGTTCCAGCGTTTCGTCGGTCATCGGTACTCCTGAAATCGGGAAAGGGCTTATGGATTGCGGGCGATGATGTGCCACGCCGCCCCGTTGGACATGACGGTCAGCGCGTGGCCTTGCTGAGTCAGCGGGATGACCTCGCCGTCCGGGCCGGCGGCGCCCGAAGCCTGGGTGACGGTGACGGTGTTGCCCGAGGGGTCCGTCTTCTTGATGGTAACGGTCCGCCCCACCGCCTGGGCCGCCGCCGGCGCCGGCAACCGCACCTCCACCGCGCCGCTATAGGCGCTGACGGCATAAAAGCCCTGGTCGAGCGACGGCGTGAACACGCCGGGCGTCTCATGGTAACCGGCGTTGCCCGGCAGGGAATTGGCCGCCGTGATCCACCAGTTGGCGCCGTTGGATACCAGCGTCACGAAGTCGTAGCGGTTGGCCAACACCACGGTGCGGTTATCGGGACCGTTGCCGCCGGCCTCGGTGATCGAGATCGGGTTGGCGGTGGCGTCGGTCTTCTTGATGGTGACGGCATGGCCGTTGGCCGAACCGGCGGCCGGCAGCCGCGCCTCCATCGCTCCGGTATAGGCACTGATTAAATAAACCGAGCTGGTCAGGTCGAGCGCGATCAACCCACCCGCCGGCGGATCGATGTATTCGGTGTCGTAGCGCAGCGCCTCCACCACCAACTCACTGACACGGGACGCCTTCAGCCGGTTCTTCTCGGGATATCCGGCGTTGAAGGCGGTATACTGGCCGCCGCTCTGGTCCTGGATGGCCGGGCCGGCGCTCATCGACAACAGGTTGACGATGGCGGTCTCCACCGATCCCGCCTCCAGCAGCACGTTGGCGATGACACCCAGGGTTTCGGCATAGAAGTTGAGGATCAGCGTCTTGTCCGACGTGGCGCCGACGCGGAAACAGGAGTGGGCCGTGGTCGACAGATTGGCTTCGCAATCGACGAAGGCGTTGTTGTACTTGCCCTGCTCCACCCAGAAGCCGCTGCCGCTGGTGGCCGCCCCCAGCGAATAGACGCGCACGCAGTGGAAGCGGTTGGCGTTGGGCGTATCGCCGGCCCCGGTCCGCGTCAGCCGCACCCCGTGGTGCATCGGCCGGGCGACCAGCACGCGGGCGACGTTGTTCCAATAGCAGGGACGGTCCAGGCTGGTGTAACCGTCGAACAGCAAACCGACCTGCGCGTCCCAGATCGTCACGTCGTGAATGGCGTTCTGCACGCATGGACCGTCGCGGCCGAACAGGCGGATGCCGGCGTTGCCGTTCTCCAGCCGCAGATGATGCACGGCGGCATAGCTGTCCGGCAGGTCGATGACGTTGAAAGCGGCGGACGCAGCCCGGATGATCGCGGTGTTGCCCGCCCCGGCCAGGGTCTTGCCGAAGCCGACGGTGATGGTATTGGTGATGCGGTAGACGCCTGTCGGCACGAATACCGAGGACGAAGCGGTCAGCGCCGCCTGGAAGGCGGTGGTATCGTCGGTGATGCCGTCGCCCACCGCACCGAAGTCCCTGACCGACACCAGATCGCGCAGTTTGTCGGCGATCGGCCGGCTGACGGCGCCTGAACCCGACGGCGTGAAGGTCGACAGCGCCTGGGTGTCCACCGGCGGCACCACGGTGGGGTTGCCGGTGCCGTCGAAGGCGAACAGCCGCCCCGCCCGCGCCGTCCGCCCCGGCAGTTCGGCCGAAGCCGGCAGGTCGGTGGCGGCGTAGCGCAGCATCAGCGCCTGATCATCGGCCACCTGTTGCAGACCGGCGGTCAGGACATCGAATTCCTTGTTCAGGGTGGCCGCCGCCAGCGGGCCGCTGTCGAGGAAATCGGAGGTGCGCTCCAGCGCCACGCGGCGGCGCAGGGTGACGGTGGTACCGGCCACCGGCGCCGTGGTGAAGGTGACGGTGCCGCCAACGGTCTGCCCGGCGCCGGTCACCCTATGGCCGGACGCCTGCAGGGCCCCGCCCAGGAACACCTCGAGATCGGTGGTGGCGAAGATGGGAAAGCCGTAGGTGAACACGGTTTGCGCGCCATCGGCGATGTACTGCACGCGCGGGCTGCCGCGCGGGATTTTGATGTGGTCGGGCATGGGAACTCGGTTGAGCGAGGTGACGGGAGATCGCGTGTCTCGACTTCGTTCGGCACGAAGTCTTTCTTGAAGCTTTGAAAACACCCTCATATCGAGCTTGTCGAAACACGCCCGGTTGCCGCAGCCTTGTGAAAATCAGGAAAACCGGCTCAGCAGTTCCAACCGCTGCCGTTCGGCCAGTTGGGCCTGCTCCAGAAGGTTGCGGCGGCGACGGTTCCGCAGATCCTGCTGGATCGCCTGAAGGCGCCCCCGATCCAGCGACTGGGCGTCGCGGCGTTCCGCGTCGGCGTCCTCGACCAGCCCCAGGGCCACCGCTTCGCCCATGCCGTCCTGGCTCAGGCCCCGGCCGGCAAGGCTGGCGCGGGTGCGGGAAACGGCGCGCTTGGGGCATCGCGGCGGCAGCGCTCCTCGCTGTCGGCGGACTGCTGAATCTGCGCCATCTGGCTGGCCCCGGCGTCATCGGCGGAGGCGAGATCGGCGCTGTGGTCCTGGGCCAGTTGATCGAGTTCGACCTTCTGGGTCAGGCGGAACTGGCTCAGCGCGCGGGTCCGCTCC